>JBEKSK010000173.1:0-6068 GCA_049517155.1 Solirubrobacteraceae bacterium | reverse complement strand
TGATCTTCGTCTACAACATGGTCGTCAGCTGGCGCGGCGGGCCACGCGCGGTCGCAAACCCGTGGCGCGGGATGACGCTCGAGTGGCAGGTGTCCTCGCCGCCGCCGATCTTCAACTTCGACTCGATGCCGACGGTCGTCGGCGGACCGTACGAGTACGGCGTCCCGGGAGCGGTCCACGCCGTATTCCGTGACGGGGCGGACGTCCCGGCGCCCGCCGGCGCGCTGGCGATGGCGACAAAGGAATGAGCGCGGCGAGTTGACCGAGATACTTGTCGTGGCCAACGAGACGATTGGCGGGCGCCGCCTGCGCGAGCTGCTCGCGCAGAAGGCCAAGATCGAGCAGTCGCTGGCGATCCGCCTCGTGATCCCCCAGAGCCGCCCGCGCCGCGGATCGGTGATCTATGTGCAGTCGGTGCGCGACGCCGCCCAGGTCCGCCTGGATCTGGCGCTCACGGTGCTGCACGAGCTCGGCTTCGAGGCCACCGGAGAGGTGGGCGACTCCGATCCGTTCCAGGCGACGATGGACGCGATCGGCGAGCGCAAGCCTGACGAGATCGTGATCTCGACACTTCCCGCGACGGCCTCCGGCTGGCTGCGCCGCGACCTCGTCGAGCGTGTCGCCGAGGCATCCGGCATCGCCGTTCAGCACGTGATCAGCGACATCGACGAGGAGAACCCGCCGCCGAACGACACCACGCTCGTGGTGGCCAACCGCACCGCGTCGAGCGCCGAGTTGACCGCGCATCTGTCGGCGCTCGCGGGCTCGGGTGGCGCCGCCGAGCGTCTGTTCATCGTGGTCGTACCGGCGCTCGGGACCGACGGCCGGGCCGCGGCCGCGGCGCAGGAGCACCTGGCCGAGGTTCTTGCCGGGCTGCGCGAGCGCGATCTGCTGGTCGCCGGCCTGGTCGGCGATCCCGACCCGTTCACGGCGACGATGAACGCGCTGCAGTTCTTCCGCGTGAGCCGCGTCGTGATCTCGACGCTGCCCGAGACCAAGTCCGGCTGGCTGCGCGGCGACCTGATCGAGCGTGTGCGCCGCTACGCGGCCTGCCCGGTCGAGCACGTGGTGGCGGGCGCCGGCGACACTGTGGCGGCGAGCTGAGGGGGCGGCGTGGAGGCGGCGAGCGTAGCCCACGGAGGACACGAAGGCGCCCACGGCGCCGGCGAGGAGCATCACGGACCGATCGCGGCGAACCGCTCCTCGCGCGTGGATGCGCCAACGCTCGGCATGCTGCTTTTCATCATCTCGGAGATCATGATCTTCGGGGCCTTCTTCACGGCCTACTTCTTCATCAGGGTCGCCCAGGGCGACCCCTGGCCCGCCCCGGGCACGACGATCCCGGTGGCGGTGGCCGGCTTCAACACCGCGATCCTGGTCTCGTCGTCGTTCACCCTGCACTGGGCGGAAACCTCGATCAAGCGGGGCAACCGCTTCGGCCTACGAGCCGGAATCCTCTCCACCCTGCTGCTCGGCGCGACCTTCCTGTTCATCCAGATCAACGAGTACGTCCACCTCGGCTTCGCCCCGCGCGACAGCGCCCAGGCGACGATCTTCTATGGCCTGACCGGCCTGCACGGCGCCCACGTCTGCATCGGCCTGATCCTTTTGTCGTTCGCCACGATCCGCTCGTTCCGCGGCCATTATTCCCCCGAGGAGCACAAGGGGCTGAACGTCCCCGGCATCTACTGGCACTTCGTCGACATCATGTGGATCGTCGTCTTCACGACGGTCTATGTGATCTGATGGCGGCGCCTGCGGCTCGGGTCGCCGCGCGCCCGCCGCCGACGGGGCCCGCCTGATGCTCAACCCGCTGCGCAGCGAGAGCGACGCGTTCCGCCTGCTGCTCTACGTTATCGCCGTCTTCGGCACGATCATCGCGATCATCGTGATCGCCCGCGCGCTGTAGCCGGGCGTCGCCGCGAAGCCGCCTGCGCCACAAGGGGGCGCGCGGCGCGGGGGTCAGCCGCCCCAGGCATCCCCACACGCCTTGGCAGCGGAGCGGAGGCCGCGAGCGCGCGTCAGAGGAGCCGGCGCACGCAGCAGACCAGCGAGCGCGCGTCAGAGGAGCCGGCGCACGCAGCAGACCAGCGAGCGCGCGTCAGAGGAGCCGGCGCACGCAGCAGACCAGCGGGCGCGCGTCACACCAGCGGGCGCTCAGCAAACCGCGGCGGCGGGCACGCCCTATTTGACGGTCAGCGTCCCGTACATGCCGGCGGCGCGGTGGCCCGGGACCTGGCAGAAGAACGTGTAGGTGCCGGGCTTGAGGTTCAGCGTGATCGAGTTGGTGCCACTCGAACTGATCGGCGTGTGCGCGAGCACCGCGCCGTTCGCACTCGTGCCCTGCTGGATCGCGAGGTTGTGATCGACGCCCGACATGTTGGTCATCGAAATCGTGATCGGGCCGGCGGTGGCGCTCGCCGCCTTGACGGTGTAGAGGAGCTGTCCGGACGGGTTCGCCGAGATCGCCAGCTTGCCGTCCTTCTCCACCGCCGGCGGGCCGACGCTTGAGCTGCCGACGCTGGCGAGCAGCCCCGTGTCCTGGCCGGGCCGGGCGGCCGCGTAGGACACGTATGAGGCGATGTCGGCGGCCTGGAGGGTGCTCAGCGGGAGCTTCGGCATCAGGCCGGCCGTGCTCGGGTACTCGACCTGCTGCTCGACGATGCCCTTGATGATGTTGCGGCCGAAGCCCTGCTGCAGGCTCTCGAAGAAGGCGTCGTCAAGGTTGGGGCCGATCACGCCCTTGGCGTTCGCGCGGGCGAGCGTGTGACACGACGCGCAGTTCTTGATGAACAGCGTCTTGCCCTGGATCAGGCTGACGTTCTGGCCCCCCTTCAGCGCGCAGCCGCCGAGCGCCGTCGCGAGCAGCGCCACCGCGGCTCCACCAGCCAGCTTCCTTCCTCCGGACATGCGTTCCGCCATCGCCGCGGAACTCTATCCGAGCCCGCGGCGCCGGTGCGACCCCGCTTTGGTCGCTAGGATGCCATCCAAATGAGCGACCGCAACCGTTACCGCATGCGCACGCCTTCGACCGGTCGAGAGGTGATCGTCGAGGCCGAGCCGGACCGCATCTACACCGACCGCGAGACCGGCGAGCGACTCGAGGCGGTCGGCAAGCTGCTGCCGCTCGCACCGTCGCAGTCGAAGCTTCCCTGGGCAATCGAGAACCTCCGTTTCTGCCCGTGGTGCGAGCAGCTCGCCCAGCGTGACCTCAACGACTGCCCCACCTGCGGGCGTCGCATGGGTCCGCTCGGAGGCTGAGTGCGATGACCCGCGCCTCCCGGGCGCTGGCATTGCTAGGCGCCGCCGCGGGCGCCGTCACGCTCGCCGCGTGCGGGGGCTCGACGGTCAGCGACAGCGTGCCGTCAAGCGTGCCGCCGCTCACGCCCGTGCTGAGCAACAGCGCGCTCGACACCAACCCGGACGCGTCGAGCAACGCGGCTTCCGGATCCGCCGACACGGGCGCTACGGGCTCATCGTCGGTGTCGTCGGTCACGACCTCGTCGAGCAGTTCATCGACCGTGGCGGTCACGACGACGCCGGTCACCTCCACCTCCAGCGTCGGCGCGACCGACGGCGGCACCGGGACCGGTTCGACCAGTGGCGCGGGCACGACGAGCGCGGCTGGCAGTACGAGCTCCGGCGGCGTGCTGGCGCCGACCGGCTCGACCTAGCGGCGCCGGCGCCGCTCTACGGCGTCGAGACCAGCGTGGCCGTGTAGAGCAGGCGCGCCGTCTGGTACAGGCAGGAGTACTCGACCGCCGAGCCGGCAGTGGTCTGTGCTGTTTCCGTTGAGGCTTCGGTGGCGCTCGTACAGGTCTTCGCCGGGCGGCTGGCGCGCCAGGAGGTGGTGTTGCCGAGCTTGATCGCGAGCGCCGGCGCCCAGGTCGGGACGGTCAGCGCGACGCGCTCGCCCTTCTGCACCGGGATCGTGTTCGTCAACG
Organism: Solirubrobacteraceae bacterium; assembly: GCA_049517155.1. Lineage (GTDB taxonomy): Bacteria > Actinomycetota > Thermoleophilia > Solirubrobacterales > Solirubrobacteraceae > Palsa-513. The sequence continues at coordinate 2,124 of JBEKSK010000173.1, read as the reverse complement.
GGAACTGCGCCGTCTCGCCGAAGTACGGCTGAAGCTGGATCAGCGGGCTCTGGGCGACGAGTTGGTAGGTGAGTCCCTTGGTCTGCTTGATGATCGCGATACCGGCCTCCGCCGGTCCGCCCTCGTTGTGGTCGAAGAAGGCGATCTGGCTCGTCGTCGGCAAGCTCAGGCGAATCGTCCACGCCACGATCGTGCCGTTGCGAGGGATCGTGAGCGGAGAGTCCGTCGTGCCGACCTTGACCTGCATTCCGGTCGTCTCGCTCAGGACCTCGCAGGGGGCCGAGGGACAGCTCGCCAGCGGCCCGGTCACGGTGGCGCCCACCGTGGAGCCGCCCGTCGTGCCCGTGGTGCCCGTCGTACCGGTGCTACCGCTGGCCCCGGTCTTGCTGCTCGATCCGGTCTTGCTGCTCGAGCCGGTCTTGCTGCTCGAGCCGGTCTTGCTGCTCGAGCCGGTCTTGCTGCTCGAGCCGGTCTTGCTCTTGCCGCTGCTTCCGGTCTTGCCGGTCGCCCCGGTCGCGGAGGTCGCGCCGACGCCGAAGCCGACCGCGCCGATCTCGGTCAACGTGCCGGTGGCCAGCGCGGGGATTGCGAGCATCACGGCGATCGTGACGGCGATTACGAGCCTGAGCTTCATCTTCATCCGCCTATTGAACACCACCTGAGCGCGCAGGGAGCGCAGTAAGACAAAACTTGCAGTGCCCGTCCCTGAGCCGCGGGGACCGCCAGAGCGCTAATCGGCGGCCATCGCAGCGGCCGCCGCGGCAATCTCGCCCGCCTCGCCCGGCGCCGGCACCCACGGCAGCATGAGCGGGTCGCCGGCGTAGCGCGGGATCACGTGAATATGGAAGTGAAAGACCGTCTGCCAGGCCGCTGCGCCGGCCGAGTGCAGCAGGTTAACGCCGTCGGCGCCGAGCCGGGCCCGGGCGCGTCCGGCGACCACCTGGGCCAGCGCGATGCACGCCGCCAGGTCCTCGGCGCCAATGTCATGGATGTCCTGGGCGTGCGCGCGGGGGATCACGAGCGCGTGTCCGCGCGTCGCCGGGTTGATGTCCATCAGCGCCAGCGCCCGCTCGCTCGAGGCGATGATCGTGGCCGGCAACTCGCCGGCGACGATCTTGCAGAAGATGCAGTCCGGCGGCGCCATGCGTGCAGCCTACGCAATCCGCGAGGCGGCGAAGGCGACCGCGTCCTGCGCTGTTCGCAGCTCGCCGCTGAAGGCTTCCTCGGCGATCTCCGCGAGCAACTCGCCGAGCCGCGGGCCCGGTTCGATACCGAGCGCGGCGGCCAGCTGATCGCCTCGCACCAGCGCCGGCGGGCGCCCGTGCAGCTGCCACTGGAGCGCCTCGCCGATCACCGAACGAGCCAGCTCGAGGTGGCGGTCGATCGCCCCCTGCGAGCCCGCGCCGCGGGTGGCGACACGGTCGGCCACAGACAGCAGCGTGACATCGGCCGCCACGGGGTCGCAGGCGTCCAGATAGCGGTAGAGCTCGCGGCGGTGCAGCGGCGCCTGCGGCACGAGGAAGCCCAGACGCAGGTGGTTGAGGGTCAGTGCCGCGACGTGTGCGCGCATCGGCTCGGCGGCCCGCAGGCGCGCGAGGATCGCCCGTGCGACCGCCGCGCCGAGGCGGTCGTGGCCGGGGAAGCCGACCCGGCCGTCGGGTGCCACGGCCCGCGTCTGCGGCTTGGCGATGTCGTGCACGAGCGCGCCGAAACGCAGGGCGTCGCCGCGCGTCAGCAGGTCGGCGAGCGGAGCGGCGAGCAGCCCGCTCAGCGCCTGCGCGTGCTCGCTCCCGAGGTAGGCTCCCGGGTCGCGTTGCAGCGCCACGACACTGTCGAGTGCGGCCAGCGTGTGTTCGAGCACGTCCAGGTGGTGGTAGCGGCTCTGCTCCACGCCGCGCAGCGCTTCGAGCTCTGGCAGCACGACCGCGCAGAGCCCGAGCTCGAGCGCCAGCCGCATCCCGGCGACCGGCCGCTCGCTGGCGATCACGCGCCGCAGCTCCGCGTAGATCCGCTCGCCGGAGACCCGCTCCAGGCCGGGCGCGGCGGCACGGGCCGCCGCGCGCGCCGGGGCGTCGGCTTCCAGGCCAAGTTCGCAGGCGAAGCGCACGAGTCGCAGCGTGCGCA
>JBEKSK010000172.1:0-6083 GCA_049517155.1 Solirubrobacteraceae bacterium | reverse complement strand
GGCCGTAGGAGAGCGCGGCGATCAGCGCCGCCGGGAGCTCGGCCGCCGAGCCGGCGAACTTGACACCGAGCGAGGAGCCCTGCGAGACCGGCTTGACGACGAGCGGAAACCCGAGTCGCTCGCCGATCTCCGCCAGCGCCTCGGCCATCCCCAGCTCGTGAAAGGCGATCTGCCCGAGTACCACCCAGTCGGGGGTCGGCAGGCCGCCGTCGCGCAGCACATGCTTGGCCAGCATCTTGTCCGAGCAGCGCGCGCACGCGTGCACGCCCGAGCCGGTGTAGGGGATCTCCAGCACCTCGAGCAGCTCCTGCACGGTCCCGTCCTCGCCGCCGCCCCCGTGCAGCGCGATGAACGCGACCTCGGGCGCGGCCTCGCGCAGCCGCTCGACGAGGTCGGGGCCGACGTCAATCGTGACCACCTCGTGGCCCAGCCGCTCGAGCGCGTCCGCAACCCTTGCTCCCGACGCAAGCGACACCTGGCGCTCCAGCGAGCGCCCCCCCTTCAGCACCGCGACGCGCGTCATGCCTCGCGCGAGCGCCGCCCCTCCGTTGCGCCCCTTCGCGGCAGTTCGAGCACGTTGCTCGCAGCCTTGCCGGCGTCCTGGGCCGGCGCCGGCGGGGCGCCGGGCGCCCGGGCGCCGGCGCGCCGGCCGGTCAGCGTCTCGTACAGCGCCACCTGCTCGGCGACGATCTTGCCGATCCGCCGCACGCCCTCGCGGATGTCGTCGTCCGCCTCGCTCGAGAAGTTCAACCGCATCGAGTGGCGGCCGCGGCCGTCGGCGAACGCCGCCTCGCCCGGCACGAACGCGACGTTCTCCGCCAGCGCCCGCGCGAGCAGGTCGGTGGTGTCGATGTAGTCGGGCAGGGTGACCCAGATGAACAGCCCGCCCTGCGGATGCGTCCACGTCGCCGCCGCCGGGAGGTACTCGGCGAGCGCGTCGAGGATCACGTCACGGCGACGGTGGTAGACGTCGCGCAGCTCATCGACGTAGGCGCGCCAATCAGCGGCCGCGAAGTAGGCGCCGACGAAATGCTGCGTCATCGTCGAAGAGCACAGGTCCGAGGACTGCTTGCCGAGGATCAGCTTCGCGAGCAGCGGCCGCGGCGCGACGAGCCAGCCGACGCGGACCCCGGGCGAGAGGATCTTCGACATCGTGCCCGCGTAGATCACGAAGTCGTTGTCGTCGGTGGAGCCGGCCGGCACCTCGAGCGAGCGCAGCGTCGGCAGCGGGTCGCCCTCGTAGCGCAGCAGGCCGTAGGGGTTGTCCTCGAGCACGATCAGCTCGCGCTCGCGCGCCAGCGCCACCAGGCGTCGGCGACGCTCGAGCGACATCGTCACGCCGGCCGGGTTCTGGAAGGTCGGAATCGTGTAGATGAATTTCGGGCGGCGGTGCTCGCGATCGAGCCGGGCGAGCGTTTCCTCGAGCGCGTCGATGCTCATCCCGTCGTCGTCCATCTCGATCTGGATCACGTCGGCCTCGTAGGAGCAGAACGTAGGCACCGCGCCCGGGTAGGTGGGTGCCTCCGCGATCACCACGTCGCCCGGATCGATCAGCGCCTTGGTGACAAGATCGATCGCCTGCTGGCCGCCGGTCGTGACGATCACCTCGTCGGGATCCACAGCCATGTCCTCGGCGGCCATCACGCGCGTGATCGCCTCGCGGACGGCCGGCAGGCCCTCGCTCGGCCCGTACTGCAGCGCCTGGGCCGTCGGCATCTGCGCGACCAGCCGCACGAACAGCGCCGGGTCGAAGGTCGAGGTGTCGGGCAGCCCGCCGGCGAGCGAGATCACCTCTGGGCGGACCGTGATCGCCATCAGGTCACGCATCGCCGAGGAGCGCATCACGCGCGTGCGGCTCGCGAACAGCCCGGCGTAGCGCTCGAGCTCGTGCGCTGCGGAGCGCGGTGGCCGCCGCTCGCTCATCGCCGCATTGAACGGTCAACTATCGTCATGACCGCCTCCACGCTAGCGCATGATGAGCCTCTTCCTCCACATCTGCACAGGTCTTGGCCTTGCGCTTGCAGCCGGAATCCGCCCGTTCACGCCGGCGCTGGCGGTGGGCGGGCTGGCCGGCTCGGACGCCCTGCTCGACTTCCGCGCCACCCCCTACGCGTTCCTGCAGTCGGGTTGGTTCCTGCTCGCCGTGGCCTGCCTGTTCGTCGTCTGCGCGGTATTGCGGCCGCGTGTCGTGCGCGAGCTCGTGGCGATCGCGGGCGTCGCGCTCGGCGGCCTGCTGTTCGCCGCGGTCCTCGCCGCCCATCACGACCTGGCGTGGCCCGGACTGCTCGCCGGCGCGCTCGCTTCCGGGCTCGTGCACCAGACGTCGCGGCCGGTGCTGAACGGCGCGCGCGAGCGCCTCAGCGACGGCCGGGCGCAGTTCGCGGTCGCTCTGTATGCCGACGCAGCCGCCCTGCTGCTGGCCGTGGTCTGCTGGTTCGCCGGTCCCGTGGCGCTGCTCGCGCTCGCTTTCTTCGGCCGGCTGGCCTGGGCCCAGCGCCTCTGGTCTCAGGCCCGTCTGGGCGGGCTTCGGGTGCTGCGCTGAAAAAGCTCGTTCTCGCCGTGATCGACGGCGCGCGGCCGGCGATGATCGAGCAGGCCGTCGCCGACGGGCAGGCGCCCGTGCTGGCGACGCTGATCGAGCGCGGCAGCTACAGCGGCGAGGCGGTCTCCGCGTTCCCGTCGGTCACCCCGGTCTGCTCGGCGACGATCGCGACGGGGCTGGGCCCCGACCGCCACCTGATCCCTTCGATGAACTGGTATCACCGCGCCGAGGGCCGCTACGTCGAGTACGGCTCGAGCTTTCGCGCTGCGCTGCGCTTCGGCCTCGGCCGCCAGCTCACCGACACGATCTACAACATGAACGGCGCGCACCTCGCGCCAGAGGCGCTGACGGTGTTCGAGCGCCTCGATGATGCCGGCCTGCGCACGGCAGGGACCACGTATCTGATCTACCGAGGACGCCACCTCCAGCAGCCCGCGCACGACAGCGCGCTCGCGCGGATCGCCGCGCTCGCGCTCGTGCGTCGCCCCGTGATGGGACCGCGCGAGCTGTTCTACGCCGACATCTTCTCGAGCCGCGACACCGGCTGTCGCAGCACGCTGGGAATGCCAGGTGTGCGCGACCGCCACGGTGGCTGCGTCGGCGAGTACCTCGTGCGCCACGACCTGTTCGACTTCCTGCTGCTGTCGCTGCCGGACAACGACAACCATTCGCACAAGCTCGGGCCCGATTCGCAGGTCGCGGCGATCGCCCAGGCCGACCGCCAGCTGGCGCGCCTCTTTCAGGCGGCCGGCGGCGCTGACGCGTTCCTCGCGGACCACGCTGTGATCGTCGTCGCCGACCACGCGCACACGCTGATCGAACGCACCGTGTCGCTCGGCTCGCAGTTCGCCGGCTTCGACGTTCGCCGCCCGACCGACATGCGTCCGCTGGAGGCCGACCAAATCGCGATCTGCCCGGCGCAGCGCGCCGCGATGATCTATGTGTTCTCGCCGTCGACGCTCGCGCGCGTGCTCGCTCGCGCCCAGCGCATCGACGGCGTCGAGCACGTCATCTGGCGCGAGGGGGATGAGGCGGTCGTTGCCCGCGACGGCGCCGAGCTGCGCTTCGCGCCCGGCGGGCAACTCGTCGATCTGCGCGGCCGCCGTTGGACGCTCTCGGGGTCCGCAGAGGTCCTCGACCTGCGCCTGCGCCATGGCGTGGTGCGTAGCGTCGAGTTTCCCGACGCGCTCGCCAGGGTCTGGGATGCGACCGCCTGCGAGCCCGCCGGCGAGGTGCTGCTGACCGCGGCGGCGGGTGTGGAGTTCGTCGACTGGGGCGGCGCCGGGCACGTCGGCGGCGGCAGCCACGGGTCGCTCGGCGCCGCCGATTCGCACGTGCCGCTGATCTGCTGCGGACTCGAGGGCGAACTGGCCCGTGCGCAGTGGTCGATCGCCGACGTCACGCCGCTGATCACACGCCACTTCGGACTGGACTGATGCGCCGCGGTCTAGGAGGTCCTCCGGCCGCGCGAGGGCCGCTCGCCGCCGTGGCTGCGCCCGGGTGGGCGCCTGACGGCGGGGTGAGCGCGGTGCGGACCCGGGTGGGCGGCGGTGCGCCCGCTCAGAACCCGGGAGCGAGGATCAGGATGTGCTGGCCCTGCTTGACGTTGTACTTCTTGTTCGGGTGGGCGTAGGCGACGACGATCACGTTGTCCTTCGTCGCCGTGATGTAGGTGCCGTCACAGCGGTCCTGCACCAGCCAGATCGTGCCGCTGACCGACGCCGAGCCGTAGCGCCCCTTCGTGGTGTAGTTGCCATGGGCGTTGCCCCACAACTGGCGGACCACGGTGTTCGGCTTCTTCTTCTTCTTCTTGGTGCTGGAAGCTGCCCGCGCGTTGATCCTTGCCGCCGCTGAATTGCCCGGCGCGGGGCAGCCGCTGAAGCTACCGCCGGTGAGGACCGGGATCGTCGTGCCGCTCTTGGCCTGAGTGAGCAGGAACTCCCCGTCGTAGAACTCGCCGGTCTGGGTCGTGCCGCCGGGCAGTGCGACGGTGATCGACACGGTGCCGTCGATCGCGTCGACCGTCGAGCCGATCGGCACGTTGGTCCCGGTCGGCACGGACGTGAAGCTCGAGCTGCCGGGCAGCTTGACCAGGATCGTCCCGCTCACCGGGTTCAGGTTCGTCGAGCTGTCGAGCACCGGCGGCGGCGGCGGCGTGTTCTCGAGCGCCGCGACCGCTTCGGTCGGGAAGCTCGTCGATGAGGTCGTGCCGCTCGCGTTGGTCGCCGTCACGGTCACGCGCAGCGCGTGGCCCGCGTCGCCGGGGAGCGGCACGTAGCTGCTCGCCATCGCACCCGGGATCGGCGTGCAGTTGGCCCCAGTCGAGTCGCATGACAGCCACTGGTAGGTGTAGGTCGTGGGGGAGTTCAGCCAGTTCCCGGTCGAAGCCGACAGCGCCTGCGCCTGGACGGGCGCCCCCGAAACGGCCGGCGGCGCGCTGTTCGCCGGCGGTGCGATCAAAACCACGGCGCTCTGCGCGCTGGTTGCCGATGCGTTGCCACTCGAGTTGATTGCGACCACCGCGACCCGCAGCGTGTGCCCGACGTCGCTGGCGGCGGGGACGTAGCTGCTCGCCGTGGCGCCGGAGATCTGCGTGCAGCCGGCGCCGGTCTGGTCGCACGCCAGCCACTGGTAGGTGAAGGAGCTGGGCGCGTTGGTCCAGCTGCCGCCGTCGGTTGACAGCGTCTTGCCCTGCTCCGCGGTGCCGGAGATCGCGGGCAGCTCGCTCAGTACCGGCACCCCGACCGAGACCACCCCGGTCGGCGGACTGGTCACCGCCGCGTGGCCGCCCGCGTTGGTCGCCGTGACGACGACGCTCAGCGTGTGTCCGACGTCGCCGCTCGCGAGGGTGTAGCTGTTCGTCTGCGCGCCCGAGATCGTTGAGCAGCTGGCGCCGGTCGAGTCGCATCGAAGCCACTGGTAGGCGTAGCTGTCCGGGGAGTTCAGCCAGCTGCCCTGCGTCGCCGAAAGCGTCTGGTTCTCCTGCGCCGTGCCGATGATCTGCGGCAGTCCCTGGTTGGCCGGTGCGGCGGTGAGCACGGTGGCCGTCGGATCGCTGGTCGCCGCCACGGCGTCGCCCGCGTTGGTTGCGGTGACGACCACATCCAGGGTGTAGCCGACGTCATCGACGCTGACGACGTAGCTGCTGGCCGTGGCGCCGGAGATGTCGGCGCAGCTGCTCGTGCAGCGCTGCCACTGGTATGTGTAGGTGGGCGCCGGGTCTCCCGACCAGGTGCCGGTCGTGGCGTCGAGCGTCTGGTTCTGCTGGGCGACACCCGAGATCGCCGGCAGCAGCGTGTTGGTCGGGTTTACGTAGCTGACGGTGTAGTCGATCGTCGCCGTGGCGCTCTCCCCGTCGCTGCTGATCGCGGTGACAGTGTAGGCGTGCGGGCCGGCAGTCGAGGTGTTGAGGGCACCCGGGCTGGTGGCGGCGTTTGAGTCGGTGCAGGACGCGATCCCGGGGCCTGGCGGACTCACGGCGTCGCTGCAGGAGAAGCTCGTGGGGACGGTCTGGTTGAGGATGTAGCTCTGGTTGTTGGGC
>JBEKSK010000171.1:0-6089 GCA_049517155.1 Solirubrobacteraceae bacterium | reverse complement strand
TCGGTTGTCGATTGGACCGCAACTCAGCTCAACCGGCTCGACTGCGAGGCGGTCGTGCTCCCCGGCAACCACGATGCGCTCCTGCCGGGTTCACCGTACGAGCTGCACGACTTTGCCGCGAGGTGCGACGCGACCACCGTCATCAGTGATCACGGCGGTGAGCTCGTCAGCCTGCTCGACGGCCGCGTCGTCGTCTGGGGTCGACCCGTCGTGGATCACGCGCCTTGGTTTAGACCGCTGCATGGGGTGCCGCCGCGCCCCCGGGATTGCTTCGCCGTGGTCGTCGCGCACGGACTGTTCGTCGACGAGGATGAGGAGGAGACCGTGCGCGGGTCGCCGATCTACGGGTCTGAGCTCGAGCGGTTGGACTGGGACTACGTCGCGCTCGGCCATTGGCCGCGCTACCGCGAGGTCCGGGAGACCCCACCCGCCATCTACGCCGGAGAACTTGCCGGAGGCCCGCGCCATCACGGCAGCGCGGTCGTCGTCAGCTTTGCGAACGGGCGGGTCTCGTCGCGGCGGCGATGTTTCTAGGGCGGCCCGACCGGGGCGACCGTGCGATTTCGGGCCAGACCGCCGGGCCGTTGGAAGTGGCGCGCCGTTGTCGGTATGAACCGCTTGTGTTGGGCGCGTGAGTTTTCGGTAGGGAGCGGACCAGCAGGCGACGCTGTAGGGTGGATTTGCCGAAGTGGATGAGAGAGGAGCGGGTGGCGTGGCGAAGTGGCTGAAGACAACTGACTTCATCATTTTCGAGGTGCGTGACCGCGTTGCATACGTGACACTCAATCGTCCGGAGAAGCGAAACGCTATGAACCAGCAGCTCTCGCAGGAGGTTCACGATGCGCTCCGCGAGGCCGACGACCTGAAGTCCGTCCACTGCGTGGTGCTTCAGGGAGCCGGCAAGGACTTCAGCGCCGGCATGGACCTGGCGAGTATCGCCAGCTCCCTCGAGGATGAGGACACGAGCGCCTATCGCGGACGCCCTGGAACCTTCGACGACGAGTACTGGCATCTCCGCCTTGCGGCAGACCGGCGCGTCGAGGCTTTCAAGATGGCAAAACCGGTGATCGCCAAGATTCACGGCAACTGCCTCGCCGGCGCGACCGACATCGCGCTCCAGTGCGACATCCTGATCGCGGCGACCGATGCGCGCATCGGCTTCCCGGCGACTCGCGCGATCGGGTCACCCCCGACTCACATGTGGCTCTACCACGTGGGCCCGCAGTGGGCCAAGCGGCTTCTGTTCACCGGCGACGTGATCCGGGGGAGCGAGGCTGCCGAGATCGGGCTGGTGATGAAAGCCGTTCCGCCGGAGCAACTGGACGCAGAGGTGGAAGCGCTGGCCCAGCGGATTGCGCTCGTGGCGCCGGATCTTCTGGCCGCGCACAAGCGCATCGTGAACCTCGGGCTGGAACTCATGGGGGCGCTCACGCTTCAGCGGCTCGCAGCCGAGAACGACGCCAGGGCTCATCTCTCAGCGGGTTACCGAGAGTTTTTCGCGAACGTCTCCGAGCACGGCGTGCGTGAGGCGGTTCGGCTGCGTGACGAGCCGTTCGGGAGTATCGAGGCGACGCGCGGACCGGAGGCGTGATGTCCGACGAGGTGCTGGGAGTCGAGCGGCGCGACCACCTCGCCGTACTGACGATGAACCGGCCGGACAAGCTCAATGCCATCGATTCGACGTTGAAGGATGCGCTGTATGCGGCGCTGGACGATCTCGACGCTGCGTTTCCCGACGTGCGCGCGATCATCCTCACCGGGACTGGCCGCGGCTTCTGCTCGGGTGCCGACGTTGGCGCGATGGCCGACGCCATCGGCAACGCCAGTGCATCGCGCGCATTCCAGCGGCGGATCGTGCACCTCGGCCCGCGGTTGCAGGCTCTGCCACAGCCGGTGATCGCCGCCGTCAACGGGGTCGCCGCCGGCGCCGGACTGTCGCTTGCGCTCGCCTCAGACGTCCGCCTATCTTCCACCGAGGCACGCTATTCGTGCATCTTTGTCAAGCGCGCCCTGGTGCCTGATACTGGAGCCTGTTACACGCTGCCCCGCACGGTCGGACCGGGGATCGCGGCCGAGATGGCTCTCACCGGGCGTGTGTATTCGGCGGAGTGGGCGCTGAACGTCGGCCTGGTCAACGAAATTCTGTCGCCGGATGAGCTGTTGCCGCGTGCGCTCGAGTTGGCCGGCGAAATCGCAGCCAACCCGCCGATCACGGTGCGGAGCATCAAGGCCGTGATGAATCAGCTGGGTCGAGACCTCAGCGAGGTCGTCGCGATCGAGACGGAGATCAACGATTCACAGGCCGACACCGAAGACCGTCGTGAAGCGTTGCGTTCGTTCGTCGAAAAGCGTGCGCCCGTGTACTGGGGACGTTGAGCCGAGCCGGCCGCGCCAGGTTCGCCGGCTGAGCACGCGATCGCCTGGCACGTGGCGACTGAGCCGATGAGGGCTGTGAGCGCCGCTTCGCCGCGTCACCGGACCCGCACGCGCTTTTGCGCCGGCGCGATGGCGAGCGAGATCAGCAGCGCGACCAGGCTCGCGGCAGCGCCGACCAGAAACGCATCGCGAAAGCCGTTGGTCTGGGCGATCACGTAAGGGAGTCCGGCTGCGAGCAGATGCGCGGTCCGCGCGGCTGCCACGCTCGACAATACGGCAACTCCCAGCGCCCCCCCGATCTGCTGCGACACCGCGATGAGAGCGGATGCCAGTCCGAAAGCTGAGGGATCGACCGTTGACATCGCCAGCGAGGAGAGCGGCAGGAAAGTCAATCCGGAGCCCAAGCCGATCAGCAACAGCGGCGGGAGAATGTCACCTAAGTAGCTGCCGTGCACAGGGACCCGAGTGATCAGGCCGAGGCCCGCCGTGAGCAGGACGATCCCCACGGTCAGCGGTGCACGGGTTCCGAACCTGTTCACGACGCGTGCTGTGACGCCCAACGCGAGTGCGCCGATGAGAACTGTCTGCGGGATGAAGGCCAATCCGGTTTGCAGCGGTCCGTAGCCCCGGACGCGCTCGAGGTAGAGCGCCAGGTCGAAGAAGTTGCCGTACAGCGCCGCGATAAGGCAAGCGCGGATCAGTGTCACGCTCGCGAGCGTCCGCGAGTGGAAGATGCGCAGCGGAAGCAGCGGGTTCGGGACACGAGCCTCGACCGCGCAGAACGCGGCGAGCAGGCCGGCGCCGGCACCGGCGAGCACCAGCGTGCGCGCCGACAGCCACCCGTAGCCACTGGCTTTTACGATCGTGTATGTCACGCACAGCAATGCGGCGGTCAGCACCGCCGCTCCGGCAACGTCTAGCGATCCGTCGGCGTGCGCCGGCGGTGTTGCAAGCACGAACCGCATCGATAGCGCGATCGTGAGCGCCCCGATCGGCAGATTGATGAAGAAGATCCAGTGCCAGCTGAGCACCTGGACCAGCACCCCTCCCGCGACCAGCCCCAGCGAACCGCCCGCAATAGCCACGAATGTGTAAACGCCCAGCGCCTGCGCGCGTTCGCGAGGGTCCGGGAACTCGGTCGCGATGATCGCGATGATCACGGAGGACGTCAGCGCGCCGCCGAGTCCCTGCACGAACCGCCCGACGATCAGTACCGGGGCGTTCTCCGCGATTCCGCACACCAACGAAGCGAGTGTGAACACGGACAGACCCGCCAGGAACACCCCACGCTTCCCCCGAAGATCACCGAGTCGGCCGGCGAGCAGCAGGAAGCTTCCGAATGCGATCAGATAGGCGTTTACGACCCAGCCGAGTGAAGCGGATCCGACGTGAAGCTCTCGCTGGATGCTTCTCAGGGCCACGTTAACGACCGTGGAGTCGAGAACGATCATCAATTGGCCGAGACACAGAACGACGAGGCTGATCCATCGGCGCTGGTTGGCTGTCATGGCGGCGGAACCTAGCAGGGCATCGAGTCACGCCTTAGGTCTCACACTGCACCCGGTAACGGGCCGGGCACCCGCGGCCGTGGACCTCCCCGGCGTGGTAAAGCTGTGCGTGAGACGGATGTAGCATCGACGCGCCACGACCTCCTGCCAGCGCTTACGCACCCGCTTGGCCGTTGCTTGAAACTGGCGCACACACAGCTAAGTTGCTATAGAGTCGGCTTCATCGCAAAAGCTGCGGTGAAGAAACTGCGTGAAGGGCAGCCGAACGGGCGCCCAGACGCCGCTTAGCCGCAGGCAAAAAATAGAGGGAGGAAACTTGGTGTCTCAATTCGTTGTCGATGTGCGCAGTAGGTGGCGCCGTGTGACGCTGGCCGCGCTCGCCGTTGTAGCGCTCGGTTCGGTGGCGGTTCTTAGCAGCTCGGCTCACGCCGCCTCAGCCAAGACGATCCACATCGCGTGGATCTACGACATTACGGGACCGCTGGCGCCGGTGAACTACCCCGATGGCGTGCTCGCCGCAGTGGACTCGATCAACGCAGCAGGCGGCATCGACGGGGCCAAGATCGCTCTGACGAAGTACGACGGCCAGTCGACGGCTGCCGGTACGCTCAGCGCCACGCAGCGCGCGATCGCAACGCATCCGTCGGGTGTGATCCTCCAATCGATCCTTGGCTACACGGCCGTTCCGGCTCTGCAAGCTGCCGGAATCCCAACGGTTGGCTGGGGAGCGGCTCCGGGCGAGTCGAGCGCAGCCAACACTGACTTCTTCTCTGCGACGGGTGACATTGCGACCCACAACAGCGACGCCTGGCTGCAGGTTCTCGCGGCCCAAGGTGCCACGAAGATCGCGCTCGTGTCAGGAACGCTGGAAGAGCCGGATATGGAGCTGCTGAAGTCGCTCGCCGCTACGGACGGGTTCACGGTGCCGTACTACAACGCGGGTCTGGAGATGTTGGTGGATGCGCCGACTGAGCTTTCGGTCGCGCAGGCGATCCAGTCGAGCGGGGCAACCGGCGTCGTGATCTTCGGTTGCGATAACTGCCAGGGCATCTCGGTCGACCTCAACCAGCTCGGTGACAAGATCCCGGTCATCCAGACCTCCGTGTTCGGTCCGTCCGTGATCAAGGACTACGGTGCTTCGGCGAACAACATGGAGTTCTCCGAGGCGACGGCGAATCCGTACGCCAGCGGAGATCCGGGTATCACGGCTTACCGCAACGCCATGGTCAAGTACAAGCTGACGGCCCAGGAGTTCACGCCGTACGCGATCGTCTTCTACGCGGCGACGGAAATGCTCGCCGACGGACTGAAGACTGCAGGTGCGCCTTTCAAGCCCGCCAAGGTGGCGACGGCCTTGAACAACCTCAAGAACTACACCGCCAACGGGATCATTCCCGACGCGACGTTCGGCACGGGTGCGAACTCGTGGCACGTCCTCGGTAGTGCATGTCTGTCAAGCGCCAAGATCGAGAACGGCAAGTGGGTCTCGGTCAATAACGGCAAGGCGCCGTGGGTGTGCTCCAAGTCCGGAGATGTGGCCACGCCGACCAGCTAGTAGGTAGCGGTTCGTCGCGGCAACCGCCCGGCAGGCTCGAGAGCCTGTCGGGCGGCGCCGCTTCTCAGGCGGCGCGCCGGCGAAGGTGGTGGGGCGACCACCGAGCATTCGATCCGGTGCGCGGCGCGCTGTCGCGACCGAGTCGCAGGCGCTGCAAACGCCATCGTGAGCGCGTGCCGGCTCGGCGTTAGGATTTGAGCGTTCCCCATCAGACGGGAGGTTGTCGTGGCCGTTGATGTGACTTCGAGCCTCGACGATCCGTGGCGGGGCGAGCTCGACCCAGGTCGCGGCTACAAGCTGCTGATCGGTGGCGAGTTCGTCGACGGCGGAGACGGCGAGACCTTTGAGTGTGAATATCCGTTCAATGGCGAGCCTTGGGGCCAGGTGCCGATCGCGACCGCTGACGACGTTGATCGCGCGGTGCGCGCCGCACGGCTCGCCTTCGAGGACGGTTGGTCGCGCACGAAGCCGTTCGAGCGCGCGGCGCTCCTGCGCCGGCTCGCGGACCTGATCGTCGAGGACGCAGACAACCTGGGACTGCTTCAGGTTCACGAGAACGGCAAGCTGCTGACCGAGATGAGCGGGACGGGGCACGGTGTCGCCCGCCTCACACATTTCATGGCCGGCCTCGCCGAAACCACCCACGGCTA
>JBEKSK010000170.1:0-9496 GCA_049517155.1 Solirubrobacteraceae bacterium | reverse complement strand
TCCATCTGGTGAGCGCGCGACGCGTGGTTCGACGCGGTCGAGGCGGTCAGCGCAGGTCGCCGAACAGCGAAACCGGATCCTCGATCGCGCGAACCAAGTCCGACACGAAGCGGGCGATGACGTCGCCATCAAGGAGCCGGTGATCCCCGGAGCAGGCAAGCGCAGCGATCGGACGGATCGTGATCTCGCCGTCGCGGACCACCGCTCGGTCGTCGATCCGACCGATGCCGAGGTTGGCTGACTGTCCCGGCGGGATGATCGGCGTCCCGAGCCAGATGCCGAGCGAGCCGTAATTGTTGACGGTGAAGGTTGCGCCGGCGAGGTCGGAGGAGTTCAGCGTGCGTTCGCGTGCCGCTGCGGTCAGCGCGGCCGCCTCGACGGCTATCTCGAACACGGTCTTGCGGTCCGCGTCGTGAATCACCGGCACGATGAGGCCCTCGGGCGTGGCCGCGGCGATGCCGATATTGATCGCGCCGTACACGGTTATCTCGTCGCGGTCCATGTCAATTGTTGCGTTCAGCAGTGGGTGACGTTTCAGCAGTGTCGCCGCCAGCTTGACCAGGATCGGCGTGGCCGTGACGACGGCAGCAACATCGTCGTCACCGCGCCGCACGGCGTCGGCACGCAACAGGCGTCGTAGCTCAAGCAGCGCGCTGACATCCACCTCCCGGTAGTCCGTCACGTGCGGAACGGTCTGCCACTGCTTTGTGAGCGTGCGCGCGATCGTGCGCCGCGTCCCGCGCAGCGGCCGATGCTCATCCTCGCGCGACGCCGCGGCGCTCGCGCGGGGAACGCCACCGTTCGCCGCAACTCGGGGGCCGTCCAGGTCGCCGACTCGAACGCCACCAAGAGGTCCACTCCCCGAGACGCTTGAGAGATCGATGCCGGCGTCTCGTGCGGCCGCGCGGGCGGCCGGCGATGCAAGGACGTGTCCCGCCTGCGTCGCCGCCGCGGCAGCTGCGGCAGCCGCTTCGGACAGCATCGTGGTCTCGGCGAGCGCAGCCGGCTCCGCGACAGCGTCCTCGCGAGCGGGAGCGCTGGACTGCTCGACGCCTTCGCCCGGATCCGCATCGAGGCTCGCCTCGCCCGGTGCAGCGAACACGGCAAGCACCGCACCGACCGCAACCGTGTCACCCTCCTGCGCCGCGAGCGCGACGACCGTCCCCGTCGTCGGACAGGGGATGCCAACCACGGCCTTGTCGGTCTCGATGTCGACCAGTGGCTGGTCCTCACGCACCTCGGCACCAACCGCCACGTGCCATTCGACGATCTCGGCGCTGTCGGTGCCCTCACCGACATCTGGCAGTCTGAACTCGAGCGTCACTATGCCTCTCCGATCCCGAGACGGATGCCTTCGAGCACTCGCTCGGCGCTTGGGATGTACAGCTGCTCGATCGAAGCGATCGGGTAGGGGGTGTCGTACGCGGTGACGCGCCTGATCGGCGCCTGCAAGGTCCAGAAGGCCTCCTGCTGAACTGTCGCCGCGACCTCTGCCCCGAAGCCGCCACTGTAGGGCGCCTCGTGAACGATCAGGGCCCTGCCGGTACGCCCCACCGCCTCCGCGAGACCCACCTCATCCAGCGGCACCAGCGTCCGGACGTCGATCACCGCACACGATATGCCCTCTTCCGCGGCGAGATCCGCCGCGTGTAGGGCGACGCGCACCGCGGTGCTCCATGCGATCAGCGTGATGTCGGAGCCCTCCCGCACTCGTCGCACCTGCCCGAACGGAACTGTGTGCTCGCCCTCGGGAACGTCGTCGCGCTGCAGGCGATAGCCGCCGAGCGGTTCGAGGAACAGCACTGGATCCTCGTCGCGAATGGCCGTGGTCAGCAGGCCCTTGGCATCGGCAGCGGTGGCCGGCGCCACGACCTTCAGGCCAGGGACGTGCGCGTAGCGCGCTTCATGCGCGTCGGAATGCATCTCGGGAGTTCGTACCCCGCCTCCGAACGGCGCCCTGATGACCATCGGCATCGCATAGCGCCCCTGCGAGCGAAAACGCATCCGCGCAACCTGGCCTTCGATCTGATGGAAGGCCTGCGAGCCGAAGCCGAGGAACTGCAGCTCAGGAATCGGGATCAGGCCGCTGACGGCAAGCCCGACCGACGAGCCGATGATCGCTCCCTCGGCCAGTGGCATGTCCACCACGCGCGCCGCGCCGAAGCGTTCGAAGAGTCCCTCGGTGACACGAAAGACGCCGCCCACGCGACCGATGTCCTGCCCGAGCAGGATGATCCTCTCCTCGCGCTCCATCTCGGCTGCGAGCGTCGAGTTGATCGCCTCGACGATGTTCATCTCAGTCATCGCCGCCTCCAGCTCCCGCCTCTGCGGCGCGTCGCTGACGGGCAACACGCGGCGGCTCGCTGGCGTAAACGTGGTCGAAGATCTGGCCCACGTGCGGCGGTGGATACGCCTCGGCCTCGACGACGGCCGCCTCCATCTCGGCCGTCAGCTCGGCGTCAAGCGCGGCTTCGGTGTTCTCGTCGAGGAGGCCTCGGGCCACCATGTAGCGCTGCATACGCAAGAGCGGATCAAGCTTCCAGCGCTCGGCCTCGACGGTCTCGTCAACGTAGCGTGTCGGATCGTCGGCGGTGTTGTGCGCGCCGAGCCGGTAGGCGCGCGACTCGATCAGTGTGGGACCGGCCCCCTCACGCGCCCTCGCGACCGCCCTCGCGCAGGCCTCGTGGACCGCGAAGAAGTCGTTGCCGTCAACGAGCTCCCCCGGAAACCCGTACCCGGCCGCTCGTGATGCAAAGGTCGAAGCCGCCGTCTGGCTGCTTACGGGAGTTGAAATCGCCCAGCCGTTGTTTTGCAGCACGAAGACCACGGGAGCCCGGCGAACCCCGGCGAGGTTCATCGCCTCGTGGATGTCGCCTTCCGAAGACGTTCCATCCCCGAAGTACGTCATGACCACCGCGTCTGAGCCTTGGTGCGCGAGACCCCAGGCGAGGCCAACCGCGTGCGGCACCTGCGTCCCTAGCGATATCTGGATAGGCATCAGATTCACGCGCTCGGGCATCGCGTTGCCGGCGGGGTTACCCCGAAAATAGAGCAGGGCCCGTGTGAGTGTGTAGCCCATGTGCAGCATCGCGGGCAGCTCGCGATATTGCGGCACCACCCAGTCCCGAGCCGGCTCGAGAGCAAGAGCCGAGCCCACGACGCTGGCCTCTTGACCCGTAACCTGGGAGAACGTTCCGAGCCGTCCCTGCCGTTGAAGGTTGAACGCGCGAGTGTCAAACACACGTGTGAGCTTCATCAAGCGGTAGGCGTAGAGCAAGGCAGCGTCATCAAGCGGCGACTCATAGCCCGTGGGGACCGTCCCGTCAGGGGCCAGGATCGTGTGGGGCTGCTCCGGGCCGGCCTCCAATCTCACGCCGTGCGCGAGCGCCACGGCACGAGTGTGCCCGCCGGGCCCGCGTCCAAAATCCGGCTGGCTGCACAACTCTAGGAATAGGGCACGGGTCATCAAGCGACGGCTTTCTCCTCGGCAGATCAGGCACGAAACTATACCGTCGCACCGAAGCCGCCGGTATCAGCGCAAGGCGTCTCGCAGCCGCGTCGGCGGCGCGGATTTGCGTCAGTCGCGCTGATTCACTCCGCGGCCGGCTCGTCGACCCAGCCAAACAGGCGATTCACGCGCGCGCGGTTGTCCGGCGTGAACTCGGCATACCATCCGGCGCGGCTGGTGGCTGGAATTCCGAGGCGCTGCTGCAATTCTGCTCGCATCTCTGCAAACTTCAGCCCGACGGTCAGCACATCAAAGATTGGCACCTCCGGATCGTCGTGTTTCGAGATCCCGAAGTGCCCGGCAAAGGTGCTCAGACCCGCGCTCCCGATGCAGATGACCTCGGCTCCGGCCGCCACCATCTCTCTGACGCGGGCCAGGATGTCCTGGCGCACGAGTTCGGGATCCTCGAACCCCTTCGTAAAGACGACGCTCGTCGGCGTCTCAAGTGCCCGAAGCCCGGCGTAACGCGCGCTCAACCCGTAGGCCTGCACCATCTGCTCCAGGTTCGAGGTCCAGGTCGGATCCTCGACCGTGACGATGCCGAACCGCCAGCCGTAGCCGAGCGCGAGGCTCATCGCAGCCTCCATCGGGCCGACCACCGGAATCGAAAGCAGGCTACGGGCCTCCGCCACGCCGGTGTCGCCTGAGCACGCCACGAACACCGCGTCTACCCCAGCCCGCTCAAGCTCCAGCATCTCGGAGATCACGTCGACCTTGTTGAGCAGGGTGGGATACGCGATGGCAGTGTCGGTCGCGCGCCGCAGATGCCGGACGAAGCGATGCACGATCTCGGTGCCGTCCGATTTCGCACGTTCAAAATTTTCCGTGATGAGCTCCGTGTAGGGAACCGACACCGCCTCGGCAGTCACGTGTACGACTCCGATCTTCACTCTTTTCTCCTCACTCTCGCGTGAAAGTCGGCTCGCGCTTCTCAAAGAACGCCTGTACGCCCTCGGCGAAGTCCGCGGTTCCGGCCAGCTGGGCAAACAGCGTGGCCTCGAGCCGGTGGGCGTCGACGACGCTCATCTGCAAACCAAGGTTGACGGCACGCTTGGCGGCCGCCACGGCGAGCGGACCATTGCGCGCGATCCGCTCTCCGAGCTCGAGAGCGTGCTGGAGGGACGTGCCCGCGGGGGCAACCTGATCGACGAGTCCGATGTTCAGCGCCTCCTGGGCGCCGATCCGCTCGCCGGTGAAGAGCAACAGCTTGGCGCGCCCGATCGGCACCAGCCGCGGAAGGTTCTGCGTTCCGCCGGCTCCCGGGATCGTTCCGAGCGTCACCTCTGGCTGACCGAAGGTCGCCCGTTCGTCGGCAACACGTATGTCGCAGGCCATCGCTAGTTCGCAGCCTCCACCCAGGCACGTGCCGTTGATCGCCGCGATCACCGGTTGCGGGAGCAACCCGAGCGAATCCTGCATCGTCTGGACCGCGAGCGCGTAGCGTTCCGCACGATAGGTGTCGAGCGTCTTGAAATGCTCAATGTCGCCGCCGGCGACGAAATGGCGTCCGGTCCCCGTGATCACGAGCGCGCGCACGTCAGGATCGTCGCCGACTGCATTGACGTGGCGCTGAATTTCCGACGCCACGTCGGGGTGCAGTGCGTTGACTGGCGGGTTGTCGATGGTGATGACGGCCACCGGTCCGTGATGCTCGAAGCCAATGTCAAAAGCCAAGCGAGAGTCCTCCGCAGATTCGTAGCGTTTGACCGGTAACGTAGCTGGCCTGCGGTGAGGCGAGGAACGCCACACACGAAGCGACCTCCTCCGGAGTGCCTGCACGCCCGATCGGGATCCGCGCCGCGCGCTCACGCTGATACTCCTCTGGCACGGTCAGGAACATTCCGGCGGAGATCAACCCCGGGGCGACGCAGTTAATCGTCACGCCGGCGCTGGCGGATTCAATTGCTGCGGCGCGTGTGAGTCCTTCGATGGCGCTCTTCGCGGCGCCATACGCCCCGCCGGCAATCGACCCTCGGGCAGCAACCGAGCTCATGTTCACGATCCGCCCGTAGGAGTTGGCGCGCATCGATGGCAGGACCGCCCGCATCGTGTTCAGGGTTCCCTGCAGATGGGTCGCCAGCACCAGCGCGAAGTTCTCGTCGTCGATCTTCACGACCAGTTCGTTCCGAATCACACCAGCGAGATTCACAACGACATCAATCCGCCCATGCGTTGCGAGCAGCGACGCAACCAGCGCATCGACGGCGGACGCCTGTGTCACGTCGAGTCCGACCCCATCGATGATCGCGCCAGGACCTTCGAGCTGCGTCGCCAATGACGTCGCGCGCTCCAGGTTGAGGTCGGCGGCAACGACCCGCATGCCCGCTCGCGCGAGCGCACCGCAGATCGCGCCACCGAGGCCCCCGGCAGCGCCCGTGACAAGAGCAAGGTGAGTCGTCTGATCGACTGCTGAGTTGCGTGCTGAGCCCTCGATCAACCCGATTCTATGTTAGCTTCGTGGCCGATGACGGAGCGCGGGCTGTTTTCTCTCGAAGGAAAGACGGCGCTTGTCACAGGAGGAGCAAGGGGTGTCGGATTGATGTGCGCCGGCGCCCTCCTCGACCACGGAGCGTCCGTCGTGATCACCAGCCGGCGGGCGGACGCCGGCACGCAGGCAGCAGCGGAACTCTCGGCGCGGGGCAGCTGCGATCACATCGTCGCGGACCTGTCGCATCAGGAGGGCATTCGTCTGCTGAGCGAGCAACTTCATCAGCGGCTCGACTCGCTACAGATCCTCGTCAACAACGCTGGTATCACGTGGGGCGCGCCATTCGACGAATATCCACCGGAAGCCTGGGCCAAGGTGCTCCAGCTCAACGTCGCGACTCCGTTCGAGCTCGTACGCACCACAGCCGACCTGCTGCGAGCAGGAGCCCGCGACGGAGACCCTGCAAGAGTGGTGAACATCGGATCCGTCGACGGACATGCTGTCAGCCACTTCGAGAACTACGCGTATCCGCCGGCGAAGGCCGCTCTCCACCACCTCACACGAGCGCTCGCGCTACACATGGCTCCCGACAACATTACGGTTAACTGCATTGCGCCAGGGCCAATCGAAACCAAGATGACGGCCGGCCTGCTCACGTCGCATCCGGATGTCATGAGCCGGAACCTGCTCGGGCGACTCGCCGAGCCAGACGATATCGCCGGTGCGCTGGTCTACCTCACGGCTCGAGCCGGGGCCTACGTGACGGGGGCCGTCATCCCGGTTGATGGCGGACTCGCAATTCCAACCTGGGCGTGATCTGATGACACAGGCGATCTTCAGCGAGGACGACGAGCAGAGCATGTTGCGCCAAGCGGTGCGCTCGATCGCACGGCGCTACGGGCACGCGTACTACCTCAAGGAGTCCCGCAGTGGCGGAGATGCCTCCGAACTGTGGGAGGAGCTTGGTCGCGGTGGCTATCTCGGTGCCAACATCCCCGAGGCCTATGGAGGCGCCGGCGCAGGCATCACCGAGCTCGCGATCGTATGCGAGGAGCTCGCGGCGGCAGGCGCGCCATCGTTCATGCTCATCGTGTCGAGCGCGATCTGCGCCGAGCTGCTGGTTCGCCACGGTTCAGAGGACCTCAAGCTGGCCTGGCTGCCCAGGATGGCCGCCGGTGAGACAGCGATGGCGTTCGGGATCACCGAGCCGGATGCTGGCCTGAACACCCACCGCATCTCGACCACGGCGACTCTCGACGGCGACCACTACCGGCTGCGAGGGCAGAAGTACTACGTGTCAGGGGTCGAGCATGCCGAGGCGGTGGTGGTGATCGCACGCACCGCCACCGACGCACGGACCGGAAGGCCGGGCCTTTCGATGCTGCTCGTCGACCCGTCCCTGCCCGGGTTCGAGAAGACCCTCATACCGGTGGAGATGACGGCCCCCGAGAAGCAATGGCAGCTGTTCTTCGATGACGTGATGGTGCCTGCCGAGTGCCTGATCGGTGTTGAGGGCGAGGGCATGCGGCAAATGTTCGGCGGCCTCAATCCGGAGCGCATCATGGCGGCGGCGCTTGAGAACGGCCTGGCGCTTTACGCCCTGGAGAAGGCCTCGCGATATGCGCGCGAGCGTGTCGTTTGGGACACACCCATCGGAGCCCATCAGGGGATCGCGCATCCGCTCGCGAAGTGCAAGATCGAGGTCGAGCTCGCGCGGCTGATGACGAGCAAAGCGGCCTGGCTGCACGACAACGGCCTGGACGCCGCCGAGGCTTCCAACATGGCCAAGTACTCCGCGGCGGAGGCGTGTCTCGCCGCGCTCGATCAGTCGATCCAGACGCATGGCGGCAACGGCCTCGCAACGGAGTACGGTCTCGCAACGTTGTGGGGCGTGGCGCGCCTGCAGCGAACGGCGCCGGTCAGCCGCGAGATGATCTTCAACTACGTGGCACAGCACTCGCTCGGCCTGCCGCGCTCCTACTGACCGGCGGCCTCGTCGGCCTGCCGGTTGATGTTCGCCACGAAGTCGGGGGTCACCAGGCCGGCCGTCTCGATGCCGAGCGCCAGGTCCCACGACAGCAGCATCGACAACCGCCACCAGTTGTTGAGCGAGTGCTTCGTAGCCAGAAATGCCAGTCGCGGCAGAGACGCCATGCGGCGTGCGAGCGCCACCGCTTCGGCGACCGTGTCCTCGCGCTTGACGACCTCGCTGACGAGATGCAGCTCCAGCGCTTCGGCCGCATCGATGACCTTGCCCGTCAGCAAGATCTCGCGCGCCCTCGCCATCCCGACCAGCAGGGGCCAGAGCATGGTGCCGCCATCGCCGGCGGCGAGTCCGCCTTCGACGTGATGGTCGCCGAACGTCGCGCCCTCGGCTGCGATCGCAGCGTCACAAAGCAGCGCTATCTGCCCACCGATGTTCGGGGCGTGGCCGTTGACGGCCGCGACGAGCGGTTTGCGCAGACTCAGCATCTGGGTCGCGATCTGCTGGAGTGTCAGCATCTGGCCGGCCGTGGCCTCGAGACCGCTGCTGACCAGACGCGCCGTCCGCGGAAGTCCGGTCCCCGCGAAGAAGGTGTCGCCCTCACCGGTCAGCACCACCGCGTCGACCTCAGCGTCGAGTGCGAGGACGCTGAACACGTCACGGAGATTCGTGAAGAAGGAGGGCTCCACGGGACCCTCTTGCGTCGGCGCAAGCACGACGATTGCCACTCCGTCCGTCACGCTGACCCGTAGATGCTCAAGCGACTCGTAGCTGATCACGGCGGTTCCTCCCTTCGCTCAGTAACACCACGGATCCTACGCACAGCCTCCGCCGGGCGGTGGACATGTCGACGTTTGACACGACACCCGGATCGAGCGCATTGAGTGGATCCGCCGCGAACTCGACGTCACCTATATGGTGTTCAACTCTGGATTCGGCGGCCGTGGCGCCACTCGGACGGGCCGGTCGATGAGTCTGTTCGGTGAGCGGGGTCTGCCGCAGTTCAGCAACATCGGGGCACTGTCGGGCAGCGGCGCATCACATGGGTTGCCCGGATCCCCTTGAGGTGTAAGCCATGCCAGAACCGATGACACTGACAAACGTCTGGGAGGAGAGCTGCGATGGGTCGACTCGACGGTAAGCATGCCCTTGTGATCGGCGCGGCACGCGGAATGGGCGCGGCAACTGCTCGGATGATGGCCCGAGAGGGCGCTGCCGTCATCGTCGCCGACATCGTTGCCGAGGGAGCCGAGCGGGTCGCCGAGGACATCCGCTCCACCGGGGCCACGGCACACGCGATCGAGGTCGATATCTCCTCGGAGCCCTCGATCGAGGCCCTGATCGAACAGGCATCCGCGCTGGTCGGCAGCATCGACGTTCTCCACAACAACGCTGCGGCGCTCGAGGATCCCGTCTCGGCCCCTGATGTCGTCTCACCGGTGTTCGACATCCCGACCGAGGCCTGGGATCGCACCATGGCAGTCAACCTGCGCGGAGTCTGGCTCGCCTGTAAGTACGCCGTCCCACGCATGATCGAACACGGCGGCGGATCGATCATCAACACAGCGTCGGTGGC
>JBEKSK010000169.1:0-6147 GCA_049517155.1 Solirubrobacteraceae bacterium | reverse complement strand
CGGTCAACGAGTTCCTGCTCGTGCGCCAGGCCGGCTTCCGCCCGCTCGGCCTGGTGATCGGCTCGAGCATCTACCACATTGGCTTCCAGCAGGCGAGCTACCGCCAGAATCAGGAGATGACGGTCCTCTCGCAAGCGATGTACCACGCACGCGAGCTCGCGATGACGCGCATGGAGGAGGAGGCGGACCAGCTCGGCGCCGACGGCGTCGTCGGCGTGCGGCTCGACATCGGGCGCTACGAGTGGGGCGAGAACCTCGCGGAGTTCATCGCCGTCGGCACGGCCGTGAAGCACCAGGGCGGCGAGCTGCACCGTGCGCCGTCGGGGCGCCCGTTCACGAGCGACCTCAGCGGCCAGGAGTTCTGGACACTGCTTCAGACCGGCCACCGGCCGGTCGGCATGGTGATGGGCTCCTGCGTCTACCACGTCGCCCACCAGTCGATGCGCCAGAGCCTGCGCAACGTCGGCCAGAACGTCGAGCTGGCCAACTACACGCAGGCGCTGTATGACGCACGCGAGCTGGCGATGGAGCGGATGCAGGCCGAGGCGCTCGAAGCCAAGGCCGAGGGGATCGTCGGCGTCGATCTGCACGAGCGCTCGCACGGCTGGGGCAGCCACGTGATCGAGTTCTTCGCGATCGGCACCGCGATCATTCCGGCGGAAGGCAGTGAGGACCACGTGATACCGGCGCCCCAGCCGGTGCTCGACCTCTCGTGAGAAGGGCGGCGGCGGCGCTCGTCGCCGCAGTGCTCACCGCCCTTGCGGGCTTGGCCATCCCGGCGGCGGCGAGTAAGCCGAAGCGTCCCGGCGGGCCGTTTGTGAGCGCTGCCATGCACGCGTTCCTGGCGAGACGGGCGGGAGAGATCACGGCGGCCGCCTACAACGTGAAGACCGGGCGCCTCTTCCTCTACCAACCGTCGCTGCACGGCGAGGACGCGAGCATCGCCAAGGTCGACATCCTCGCGACGGCGCTCTACGAAGCCCAGCAGCACTCTACGACGCTCACCGCCTCCCAGCAGGAGCTGGCGACCGAGGCGATCGAGGAGAGCGACAACGACGCGGCGCAGGATCTGTGGCAGGACGACGGCGGCAATCCCGCGATAGCCGCGTTCAACGCCAAGGCCGGGATGACGCAGACGATTCTCGATCCGCAGGGCGCCTGGGGCCTGTATGAGAGCACCGCCCGCGACCAGATTCGCCTCCTGCAGCACATCGCGCTGCAAAACCATCTGCTGAGCTACGCATCGCGCGCCTACGAACTGGGCCTGATGCACAATGTCGAACCGGCGCAGGATTGGGGCGTCTCGGCCGGCTTGCTCGCACCGGCAACCGTTGCTCTGAAGAACGGCTGGCTGCCAGTCGGGCCCGGCTGGGAGGTCAACAGCATAGGCTCGGTCACGGGTCGCGATCGCGACTACCTGATCGCGGTGCTGACTGGCGACGACCCGAGCATGGCCTACGGAGTGGACACGATCGAGGGCATCTCGGAGCTCGTTTGGGAGTACTTCCTGCCGGCGCGCTTCAAGCAGCACGCGGCGGCCCCGAGCAGACGCTAGAGCTGGAACTCGCCGCCGGCGTAGATGACCTGCTCGCCGCCGCCGCGCAGCGTCGCCGTAACCGTGCGATCCGTCGTCGAGACGATGTCGGTATGCACGCTTGACTCGTTGAAGCCGAGCCGCTCCCACTCGTCGGGAGCCACGGTCCCCGGATCGCCGGCGTAGCAGTCGTGGTAGGACTTGCCCAGGGCGATGTGGGTGTTGCCGGACGGACCGCCGACGTTCTCGTCGTACAGCGTCTCGGCCATGAATTTGGTGATCCGCGAGAACCGCCGGTCGGTCAGCGAGAACTCCCCGACCTTGTCAGCGTTCTCGGTTGCGACCATCTCCGTGATGACGTGCTCGTTGCGGTCCGCGGAGGCCTTCACGACGCGCCCCTGTGCGAACTCCAGACGGATCCCGCTGACCAGGTTGCCGTAGCGGTAGAGCGGCTGGTTGAACGCTATCCAGCCCTCCGTCCCACGCCAGTCCGGACTCGTGAAGATCTCGAAGCTCGGGATGTTGCGCCCGCTGCCGCCCACCCATTGGCGTCGCTCACCCACCGACACCCACAGGTCCACGTCCGCGCCGACGACGTGCAGGCGCTCGATCGGCAGGGAGTTCAGCCAATCCACGCACTCGCCTATCTGCGCCGCGACCTCGCGCCAGCGCGCGATCGGGTCGGCCTCCTCGAGGAAGCAGGCATCGATGATCTGGCGCCAGTACTCCTCCTGCGAGAGTCCGGCTTCGGCTGCCATCGCGGGGGTCCCGTACAGCCCCAGCGTCCAGGTGAAACGCCCGGCGCTCTCCTTCTCGGTTCGCCAGTCCATTGCCGGCTTGAGCGAGCGCCCGTTGCGCATGATCAGCGCGGGGTCGACACCTTCGAGGGCGTGCATGTCGGTGTCGCTGAGCACGCTGACCTGATGGTCGATCTGGTCGATCATCCCGCGCATGTAGTCCGACGCGAAGAAATCGAGCTGCCCCTCCCCCGCGAGCGTGTAGAAGTCCCGCGCCAGGTTCCAGTCGCCGTCCTCGTCGGGCTGGTAGTGGCCGATCGCGTGCGCACCGGCGCGCCACACGGCCCGGTGCAACTCGACGTACAGGGGCTTGGCCGCTTCTTGCGCCGAGATCCGCACGACCTCGCCGGGTTTGACTCCGGCGCCGCCGCCGAGCGCGTAGTTCACGAGCACGTCTGCGTAGCGTTCGAGGACTTCCTGCGACGGTTGAAAGGGCATGCTCCCGACCCTATCCGATTCGCGCGAGCGCGATCGGCCAAGCAAAGTTTTCGGAGGATGCGGGAACTTGCCGACTCTGCTCTTGCACTCCGACGGGGCAGATCGTATGTTTTCGCCAGGACGCGGGACGAGCCGCAAAGAGCGAGGCCACCGAGGTGTGAGGCCGCGCCGCCCAGAGACCGGAGCGCCCCCTCGGGAGCAATCCGGAGGAGGGTTCCTCAAACGGCTCGCTTCCGCGTCTGAACTATTTAACCGGCAGGTTTGGCGCCGGCCGCGGCCTTCGCGCCGCCAACGCGAGCGCCCGACAGCAGTCGCGCCGCGAGGATGCCGCCGAGACCGCCGAACAGGTGGTCCTGCCAGGAGATCCCGCCCTGCGGCACGAGGTCGGCCGCGAGCGCGCCGCCGAACAGCAGCGCCACAACCACGCCAATCATCAGCGCTCCGATGTTGCGGGTGAAGAATCCGCGGGCGATCAGGAAACCTGCATAGCCGAACACGACGCCGCTCGCACCGACGGTGTCGGTGCCGCTGCCGGCGGTCAGCCAGGTCCCCAGCCCGGCCACGAGGATCACGATCACCGTGACCTCGATGACGCGTCTGGCACCCGCCGTGGCGATCACCAGGCCGAGTACGACGAACGGAACGGTGTTCCCCAGCAGGTGTCCGAAGCCTGCGTGCAGGAACGGCGCGGAGATGATCCCCGGCAGCCCCGACAGCGTGCGTGGGTAGATCCCGTCGGTGCTCAGCCGCTGATCGTCGATCTTGTTGACGATCTCGACGACCCACATGAATGCGACGAGCGCCCCGATCACGGCGGCACCCTCGAACAGCGCGGCGCGGCGAGCGGTCTTCACAGCCTGAGTGTGACGCATGCCCCGGCGTCCTACCATCCAGGGATCCGCCGTCCGCTGATCATGCTCATCGTGCTCGCCGCGGTGCCGCTTGGCGCATGTGGCAGCCAGAAGAGCACGCTGCCGCCGTCTCCGGGCAAGTCCGGCTTGATCGCCTTGCACGACCTCGCCCGCTACCCGGAGGTCTACGCCGATGCGCAGGTGTCGACCGTCGGAACCGTCGCAAGCACGGGATCCCCGCACGGGCGTCTCTACATCCTGGACGGCGGAACAGGTGCGCGCATCGTGCTCGAACCGAACGCCAGCGCGGGCGCCGACCTCGGGCGCCGCGTGGCCGCCGACCTTGGGCGCCGCGTGCGGGTCAGCGGCCTGTTCACGGTCACCTTCCAGCTCGGGTACGAGATCCTTATCTCACGGATATCGCCAGACGGTAGCCTCTGAGCCGATGGTGGAGCACAGCGAAGGAGGCTCTCCCGGCCCGAAGCTCGGTCTTGCACTCCGGCGCCGTGACCTCGTCGGGCTCGTGGGACTGCTGGTCGTGCTCGGCGTGGTACTCGCGCTCGTCGTCCGCGGCGGAGCCGCCGTCAAAGGCCCGGGCGGGGTGAGCACCGCCCAGGGAAGCCGCTACGACGGCCTGGCACTCTCCAGCTCGGAGACCGCACCGCGGCTCGCGCTGGACAACTACCTCGGCACGCCGGTGAACATCGCCAGCTACCGGGGCAAGGCGGTGCTGGTCACGTTCCTCTACACCCACTGCCCCGACGTGTGTCCGCTGATCACCTCGCATCTGCACACGGCGCTGCTCGAGATGCCGGCGGCGGAGCGCAGCAAGCTGGCGATCATCGCCGTGTCGGTTGACCCGCGCGGCGACACACCTAGCACCGTCGCGGCGTTTCTGGCGGCCCACGAGATGACCGGGCGGATGCAGTATCTGATCGGGTCGGCGCCGGCGCTGCGGGCGGTCTGGAAGGCTTGGGGCATCGCCTCCTCTGCACAGGCTGCTGCCGGCAATCCGGAGGTGGTCGCGCACACCGCGCTGATCTACGGCATCACCGCGCACGGCAGAATCACGGTGATCTATCCGTCGAACTTCACGCCGCGCGAGATCGTCCACGACGCGGGGATCCTCGCGGTCTCCTGATCTGGCCGTGCTCGCCCGGATCGCCACGCACCGTTACGCGTTGCGGATCGCGCTGGGAGCGCTCGCCGTGGCCCTCCTCGCCTATGGGCTGCTCGCCAACGCGCCCAAGACCCTGCGCCCGGCGCCGCCGCTTCCGGCCCGGGCGCTGAGCGGCGCGCCGGTGACGCTCGCCGACCTGCGCGGGCACCCGGCGGTCGTCGTGTTCTTTGCGAGCTGGTGCGACGATTGCAAGCACGAGGCGCCGGCGGTCGCGCGGTTCGCGCGGTCCGCCGCTGGGCGCGGACGCGTGGTCGCCGTCGACTACACCGATGGCGGCGACTGGCGCGGGTTCCTTCGGCGCTACGGCTGGCACTTCCCGGTACTCGACGACTCAAGCGGCCTGACGGGCGAGGCCTTCCGTATCCCGTTCCTGCCGACCGTCGTCTTCCTCGACGCCAGGGGGAGGATCGTCTCGACCAGTTCGCTCACCCAGACCGTGGGCTCGCTCAGCCGCGGACTCGCCGCCGCGGCCTGAGTCGCCGCCAAGGCACGCGGCAGCACGACCCACAGCGGCCGACCGGCGCTGCGACTGCCGCCGTCAGCTAGCCGCCGGCGGCAGCGCCGTGGTCCATCGATGCCAGGTCGGCCAGCACGGTGGCGCTCGGGACCGCGAAGCCGATGCCGCTGTTGGAGCCCTGCGTTGCGAGCGCGGCGCCGCTCGCCGCGATCTGCGAGTTCACACCGATCACCTCGCCGGCGCCGTTTAGCAGCGGGCCGCCGGAGTTGCCCGGGTTCAGCGCTGCGTCGGTCTGGATCACGCCGGTGATATTCGCGCCGTTGGGCGAGGTGATCGTTCGGTCCAGGGCCGATATGACGCCAACGGTCAGGGTCTGGTCAAAGGTGAAAGGGTTGCCGATGGCGAAAGCGGGATCGCCGACACGCACCGCTGCGGAGTTGCCGAAACGCAACGGCGAGAGCTTCAGCTGCGCCGGGTTCACAGACAGCAGGGCGAGGTCGTTGGACGCATCCACGCCGACCACGGTCGCGCGGCGCGTTGGCCCGTTGCTGCCGCCAAACTGGACGACGATCCTGTTCGCGCCGTCGATCACGTGGTTGTTCGTGAGGATCAGGCCCTTGGCGCCGACGACGATCCCCGAGCCGCTGTCGCTCTGCGTCCCGCCGAACAGCCCGGATATCTGCGTCGTGGCGAGGATCGCGACGACGCCCGGCGCTACTCGCTCGTAGATGAGGTGGGCGAGCGTCTCGTGGGTCTGGCGGTCGGAGGCGAGCGCGTTCGCCGCCACGCCGGTGGAGGACGACACCACCCGCGTGGTCACTGTGGCGGATGGCGCGACCAGCACAACGACCAGCGCGGCGAGCAGGCCGCCGAGGCCTGCTGCGAGGATC
>JBEKSK010000168.1:0-7495 GCA_049517155.1 Solirubrobacteraceae bacterium | reverse complement strand
GGCCGGCGGGAATGTCGACCCACAACAGCTCCTTGCGTGCCGGGTCCCAGACGACGCCCTCGCCGAGCTCGGCGACGACATCGGAGCAGGGCACGGCGACGAACTCCTCGATCACGGCTCTCCCAGCTGCAGCGTGGCCTTGACACCGCCGAAGGCGAATGCCTCCTCGAAGCGCTCCAGCGGGACGCGCAGGCCGACGCACGCCTCCAGCGCCTCCGGCCAGCGGGAGTGCGCGCGGTCGAGCGCGTCGATCGCGGCGAGCCAGTCGGCGCGGGCGGCGTTGACGCTGCCGAAGACCGCCCTGTTCTGAAGGATCGCGTCGACGCCGATGACGCGGCCGTCGAGTGTGACGTGCTGCGCGCGGCCGTCGAGCCCGAGCAGGCAGGCGACGCCGTTCCGGCGCAGCAGGCCGATCGTCTCGAGCATGACCTGCGCGTCGCCGGTGGCCTCGAGCACGAGGTCGAAGCCTCCGAGCTCGGCGGCCAGAACCGCCGCCGGCGTCTGCGCCGTGCACACGTAGCGCCCGCCGATCGCCTCGATCAGCTGCGCTTTCGGCGTGCCCGCGGGCCGGCGGCCGGCGGTCCACACCTCGTCGCCTCGCAGGCGCAGCAGGAAGGTCGCGAGCATCCCGATCGCGCCGCTGCCGAGCACAAGCGTCCGCGTCGGCGACCACGGCTGGCGCGCGCCGATCAGCTGGGCGTGACGCAGTCCGCGGGCGCAGACCGAGGCCGGCTCGGCGAGCACCCCGAGTCGCCCGAGCGACGCCGGCACGAGCACGAGGTTCGCCGCCGCCTCGGCGACGAGTTCGCTCGCGAAGCCGTCGAGGCTGGTGATGCCGCGCTCGCGGTAGTCGCCGGTGTCGCAGGAGTCCGGCAAGCCGGCCAGGCAGGCGCCGCAGCGCCCGCAGGAACGCCGCACCGTGGCGGTGACGAGATCGCCCTTCGCGAAGCCGTCGCCGTCACGCTCGACGATCCCGAGCAGCTCGTGGCCGAGCACCAGCTCCGCGCGCCCCGGCGGTGCCACGCCGAACAGCCCCTCGGCGATCTCGCGGTCGGTGCCGCAGACGCCCACCTCGAGCGCCCGGATCAGGACCTCCCCGTCACCCGCGCGGGCATCGCTCACCTCCGCCACGCGCGCGGTGTGGGCGACACCGGGATCGACGAGCAGCGCCCGCACCTCAGGCCGCCGTCATCCCGCCGTCGATCACCATGGCGCTGCCGGTGACGAACGCCGCCTGCTCGCTGGCGAGGTAAAGGATCGAGTCGGCGATCTCGGCGGTT
Source organism: Solirubrobacteraceae bacterium (assembly GCA_049517155.1). GTDB lineage: Bacteria > Actinomycetota > Thermoleophilia > Solirubrobacterales > Solirubrobacteraceae > Palsa-513. The sequence continues at coordinate 6,215 of JBEKSK010000168.1, read as the reverse complement.
GTGCCGAGCCGCCCCATCGGCTGGCGTGCGCGCAGCGCCTCGAGCGACTCGCCGGCATCTTCGACGAGCCGGCGCACCCACGGCGAGTCGACGGTGCCAGGACAGACAGCGTTGACGCGGATGCCGTCGGCGACGTGGTCAACGGCCAGTGCCCGGGTCAGCGCGACGACGGCGCCCTTGGAGGCACAGTAGGCGGCGCGGTTCTTCAGGCCGACGAGCGCACCGACCGAGGCGACGTTCACGATCGCCCCGCCGCCCCGCGCCGCCATCGCCGGGATCGCGTGCTTGCAGGTGAGAAACGTGCCGCGGCAGTTCACCGCGAAGACCTGCTCCCACACGTCGAGTGGCGTTTCGGGCGCGCTGGTGGTCGAGCCGACGCCGGCGACGTTGACGAGCACGTCCACGCGACCAGGCATCGCGGCGCGGACCTGGTCCTCGTCGCGGACGTCGAGGCGGACCGCCGTCGCCCGGGCGCCGAGCTGCGCGGCGACGGCGGCGGCGCTGTCACTGAGGTCGGCGAGCGTCACCGTCGCGCCCTCGGCGTACAGCGCGCGTGCGACCGCCTCGCCGATGCCCGAGCCGGCGCCGGTGACGAGGGCGTGCTTCGCGGTGAACCGCTCGATCATCATCGGGGTTGGGCGCTCAGCACGGCGCCGGCGGAGGCGGAGCCGACGCAGGCGCGGTAGCGGGCGAACACGCCGAAGTCAAACTGCGGCGCGGGCGGCTCCCAGGCGGCAAGGCGCTCAGCGAGCTGCTCGCCGGAGAGCTCGACCTCGAGCGTTCCGCCGGACACATCGATCACGATCGTGTCGCCGTCGCGAACGACGGCGAGCGGCCCCCCGCGCGCGGCCTCGGGCGCGACGTGGCCGACCATCAGCCCGCGCGTGGCGCCCGAGAAGCGCCCGTCGGTCACAAGCGCCACCGACTCCCCGAGCCCCGCCCCGACGACCGAGGAGGTGACGCTCAGCATTTCGCGCATGCCCGGCCCGCCCGCCGGTCCCTCGTAGCGAACGACCAGCACATCGCCGGCGGCGACCTCCCCCGCGCGCACGGCGCGAGTGCATGACTCCTCGCTGTCAAAGACCCGCGCCGGGCCGGCCTGACGCGTGCGCTCGGTGCCGGCGAGCTTGATCAGGCAGCCGTCGGGGGCGAGGTTTCCGCGCAGGCTGTGCAGCGCGCCGGTCGCCTTGAAGGGCTGCTGCGCGGTGAAGACGACCGCCCCGTCGGGCGCCGGCGCGTTGGCCGTGGCCTGCGCGAGCGTGCCGCCAGCAACCGCGGGAGCCGACCCGTCGAAGCACCCGGCCCGGATCAGCTCGGCGATGACCACGCCGGCGCCGCCGACCTCGTGCAGATGCTCCGCCGCCCAGCGCCCGCCCGGCAGCAGGCTGGCGATCACCGGCGTGCGCGCCGCGACCGCGGTCAGCTCGTCGAGCGTCAGCGCCACACCCGCCTCGTGGGCGATCGCGAGCAGGTGCAGCACGCCGTTGGTGGAGCCGCCGGTGGCGACGATGCCGGCCATCGCGTTCAGCAACGCCCTGCGGTCCATGAAGTCGCGGGCGCTGCGCTCGCCGCCGGCGAGCGACACGGCGAGCGCACCGGCGCGGCTCGCGGCGAGCGCCTTCGCGGCGCTGTCGTCGGCCGCGATCAGGCCGTCGCCGACGTGGGAGATGCCAAGGCAGTCGAGCGCGATCGCCATCGTGTTGGCGGTGAAGTGGCCGGCGCAGGTCCCGACGCCGGGGCACGCGTCGCGCTCGAGCTCGTCGAGCTCCTCGCGCGTCAGCCTGCCACGGTCGTAGGCCGCGACGCCCTCCCAGACATCCTGGATCGTGACCGTCTCGCCACGCCGGCGCCCGGCGCGCATCGGCCCGCTGTAGAGGACGACGGCGGGCTTGTCGACGCGGGCCAGCGCCATCAGCGCCGCGGGCACCGTCTTGTCACAGCCGACGATGGCGACGAGCGAGTCGAAGTCGTGGGCATGGACCATCAGCTCGATCGAGTCGGCGATCACCTCGCGTGAGATCAGCGAGGCGCGCATCCCGGGCGTGGCCTGCGACTGGTTGTCAGAGACGGCGATCGTGTTGAAGGCGAGTGCAACGCCCCCCGCCGCGCGGACCGCGTCGGCGACGTGAGCCGACAGCTCGAGCTGGTTGCTGTTGCACGGCATCGTCGCGGTCCAGGTCGAGACGATCCCGACGATCGCGCCGCGCAGGCGCCGCGGGTCGATGCCCATCGCCCGGAAATGGGCCCGGGCCCCCGCTCGCTCGGGCTCCTCCGCCAGCTGGGCACGGGCGATCCGACGCAGCTCAGCCGGGTCCGAGCGCTCGTCCACGGCCTCTAGGCTAACGATTTCCTTGCGCGTGTGCCGTCGACGCTCGGAGAACGAGCCGCGGCTCCTGCGCCAACATGACGTTCCCCTGTGCGCCGTCGCGCAGCCGCGCGAGCATGCAATCGACCGCCGCCGCCCCCAGCTCTTCGAGCGGCATGCCGATCGCGGTTACAGGCGGATCGAGATACGCCCCCACCGGATCGTCGTCATAGCTGACGAGGGACAGATCCTCGGGCACGTCGCGCCCGGCCGCCTTCGCCGCGGCCAGCGCACCGATCGCCTGATTGATGTTCGACGTGAAGACGGCGGTCGGCGCGTTGCGCGCCGCCAGCAGTCCGGCCATCGCGGCGAAGCCGCCGGGCTCGTCGAAGGCGGCGTGCGCGACCGCTGCGCTCAGTCCGGCCGCCGCGGCGCTCTGCGTGAAGCCCGTGGCGCGCCGCTGCGCGGTGTCGAGATCGGCGGGGCCCGCGACGTGGGCCAGCGCCCGATGGCCGAGCGACAACAGATGAGCCGCCGCGAGCCGCCCGGCGTCCTCCTCGCGCATCGAGACGCTCTGACCCGCGCCGCTGGTGCGGCGGTTGACGAACACGATCGGTACCGCCCCGTCGCGCGCGTGCTCGACGAGAGCGCTGCCGGGCCGCGCGCTCGCCACCAGGAGCCCGTCGATTCGCCCCTCGGCGACGAGGCGCTCGTAGGCGATCGCCGTCTCCTCACCGCCCCCGTCCTCGGCGAGCATGACGACGAAGTCGCGCTCCCAGGCGCGGCGGCAGGCCCCGCGCATGATGTGCGAGTAGGCGGGGTTGCGCAGCGACGGCAGCAGCAGGCCGAGCGCGCCGGTCGAGGACGTCCGCAGCCCGCGCGCGACCGCGTTGGGCCGGTAGCCGAGCTCCACCGCGATCCGCTCGACCCGCGCCCGCGTCTCCTCGCGCACGTTCAGGTCGGGCGAGCGCCGCAGCACCCGCGAGACCGTTGTCGGGTGAAGGTCAGCAGCCTTAGCGATGTCCGCGAGCGTGGCCGGGCGCGACATCCGGGGAGCGTAGCGCCGCCGTGGCGCTCGACCTCGCAGCTGCTCGTGGCGAGGCCGCGGAGCGCCATCCTGGCGGCGGCGCGCTCTCACCTCGGCGCGCCACGGCGGCGAGGCGCTGGCGGCCGTCCACTCGCGCAGGCGCGCGTAACGTCGCTGGACTAGCGTCGCTGGACTAGCAGGCGATCGTGGGCTATGGTCGTCGGCGCGCCACTGCCCTGGCGCTTCCTCTGAGCCACTGCTCGCCCCACGCGCGGGCTGGCGATGAAGGAGCAAGGGACACGGTCTCGGGCTTGTCAGCGCCTTCTGATGGTCGTGATGCGTGGGGTCCGGCCGCAAAGGGGTTGACATGACTGGGGACCGAAAGTCAAAGCGCGAGGTCCGCGCGCGGATGGCGCAGACCGGTGAGAAGTACACAGCGGCGCGGCGCGCCCTCGGTGGGGACGGGGGCGCCACGGAGCTGCCGGCGGCCGTTGGGGACGAGGGTGACTCGATCGGCTGGTTCACCGACCAGGCCTACAACGCGATCCTGCTGGCGGCGGACGAAGCGCGAATGCTTGGCCGCCAGAGCGTTGAGCCGGAGCACCTGCTGCTGGCCTCGGCCCGGTTCGGCAACGTGGAGCGCCTGCTCGACGGGTTGGGAATTGACGCGGGCGCGATTCATGCGGCCGTGGCACGGGCGGGCGGATTCGGAACCGACCTCGTGCTCGGGCCGATCCCCCGCTCGCCGAGCGGCGAAGCTGTGCTGCGGGGCGCGATCGCTGCCGCCCACGAACGCGGCGTCGTGGCGCCGAGCACCGAGCATTTGCTGCTCGGGCTGGGCGCAGACAGCAGCGCCACCGCGATCCTGCGCGAGCTCGGTTTGGTCGACGTCGCGGCGCTCGTCGACGCGACCTATCAGGCAAGGCGCCCGCCGGTCCCGGCGGAGACCATCGAGCGCTACGCGCTCGTCGCGCAGCGGCGCGAGCCACCGCGGCCGGGGCCGATGCCGCCCGTGTTCGAGCGCTTCACGCCGGGCTCGCAGGCCGCGGTCAGGGCGGCGGTCGATCGCGCCCGCGCTCTCGAAGCCGGATACGTCACGCCCGCCCACCTGCTGCTCGGCCTCCTGGACAGCGAGGAGGCGCCCCTCGCCGGCGTGCTCGCCCGCCACCCACGGGGTGAGGCGACCCACGACGATGGCGCTGAGGCAGGCCGCGAACGCCGGCCCCGGCCGACCGGCATATTCACCGGGGCTGCGCGGCGGATCGTGGCCGAGCACGTTCTCGCCGTCGCGCACCGGTTCGGCCCTCGTTCGCTGCGCACCGGGCACCTGTTCCTCGCCGTCATCGAGAACCCAGCCGACGAGGCGCTCGCGATCCGTCAGGCACTACCGGACGCTGAGCAGATCGCGGCCGAGGTACGCGACGCGATCGCGGGCAGCGAGCCCACCTGACGCCACGACACACCCACGACGGCGGCCCGCTCACGGAGCCTCCCCGTGAGCGGGCCGCCGAGCGCCGGGGGCGCCACGACTCCCTATGGCGCCGGTGAGCAGCAGCAGCAGCAGGCCGCCGCCGAGTGAGGCGATGGCGATCGTCTGCAGGTGCGGGAAGCTCGCGCCGATGCTCAGGTCGCTCGCCACACCCCGGGCGCCGTTGGCGTTCATGACGATCACGCGCCAGTCGCCGCTTCTCACCTTCCACGTCAGCGTCTGCTCGCCGGTGCCGGCGGCGCGTGCCGCCCAGAAGCGCTGCTCGCCGGGGAGCGAGCTCGGCGCGCCACCTGGATAGCCGCGAAAGCTCGAGCTGCGGGCGCCGAGGTCAGCGGCCTGCGCGTGGGCGACGCCGGCCAGGTAGCGCTCGGCGGCGCTCGCCGGCGCGATCCCGATGAACACCGGGCGGCTGCTGGAAGCGTGGATGCGAATCGTGCCAAGCAACTCGCGCGCCACGAACCACTCTGCCGCGGCCCCGGCGCGGTAGCTGTCTGACTCGAGTGCGTAGGTGGCCGTCGAGTAAGGAGCCGCGGAGCTCGTGATGAAGCCGGCAGCGCCGCGCTGCGTCTGGTCGAACACGAACGCTGTCACGCCTGCGGCGATAGCCGCCATCCCGGCCAGCGTGGCGACGGCCGCCAGCACGGCAGCGAGGATGCGCCGCGGACCCCAACTCGTCGTGCGGCGATGCTGCTCGCTCGCGCCGGCCGAAGGCAGAGCGATCGCTGCCGAGAGGTCGGCCTCGCCGAGGTCGATTCGAAACGGCGGGTACTCGGTGCTCAGAAGCGCCGCGTACGCAACGACTCGCAGCACCCAGCGGTTCAGTCCGAGCACGAGGTCGAAGATCGAGCGGGGATAGGTGCCGCGAACCAGGAGCGCCACAGCGGCGACGAGCACGAGCAGCCCGATCAGCCCCATCCAGCTTGCCCCGCCCCAGAATCCGAGCAGGCCGCCGCCGACGAACATGCCGGCGATCAGATACTGCGGGATCCCCGCGAGCCACCAGCCGACCAGCGCCGCCCCGCGGATCCGGTGCTCGGGATAGGCCACCTGCAGGCGCGCCGGATAGTCCGCCACGTCGGCCAATGTGAACGGCGGGTAGCGGTCGGTGCCGTTCGCGCCGTAGGCGTAGAACACGACGCGCCAGGACCAGCGCATGACTCCGACGTTGAATTCGTAAAGCGAACGCGGGTAGGCGCCGCCGGCGGCGACGACGACGAACGCTGCGACTGAGCTGACGGCGAACGCCGGCCAAAGGACGGCGAGGACGAGGACGTGCGGGATCGCGAGCAGCCACTTGATCAGCCACGACCAGCGTGACGGTTGCTCGAGATGCCCCTCGACGCGGATCGGGTAGGGCGCGATTGCTGGCGAATGAGTGGCTTGCATGGCTGCTG
>JBEKSK010000167.1:0-6181 GCA_049517155.1 Solirubrobacteraceae bacterium | reverse complement strand
GTCGCGCCGATGAAGGTGGCGTCGCCGCGACCGACCGCGTACACGAAGCAGCCTGCGAACGCCTCGCGGAGCACGCCGAATACCGCCGCCCCGTCGTGGGGGGCCGGCCCGTGGACGTCCACCTCGCGCGCCAGCACGATCTTCTCCAGGCGCCCGCCGGCGATCAGCTCGACCGCTCGCGCGACCGCGGCCTCGTAGTGCTCGGGTGCCATTGCGCCGGCGATCGTGTGACGCCCGGTCGGATGCGGGTCCAGCAGCGGCAGCGGCGCCTCGCGCAGGCCGGCGAGGCGCCCCGTCACGCGCGCCAGCAGATCATCGAGCTGGTCGTCTGCCCCAACGAGCGCGGCGACGGTGCACCACACCTCCTCGCCGCGGCGTACGAGCGCCACCTCGGGCACGACCAGCGACGCCGGCGCGAAGTCCGACCATTGCGGCGAGCCGCCGCCGTCGTGCGCGAAGGCGAAGCCGCCGCAGGCGACCAGGCCGCCGCCGACCGGCCCGCCCGAGGGCTCGACGCAGGCGCGCTCGACGAGCTCGCGCCAGCGCGCCGCTGTGCGCTCGAAGCGCAGGTGGCCACGATCCTCGAGCGTCACGACCGCGCCGAGCGCCGCCAGCGCCGAGTGCTCGCGCTCGGGCTGCTCAAAGCACATCCACGGCTCCGCGTGCGCGCGCGAGGCGAGCACAACCGCACTGGGGTCCACGCCGTCGGGGAGCCGCCAGCTTACGGCCGCCACGCATGCGCCGCGACGTCGCGCGACGCGGCCCGCGCGTGCCAGCTGCGCTTCGAGGATCAGCCGCTGGCGCTCTGGCAGCGCGAACGGCTGCGAGTTCGTCGCATCCGCCCGCGCTAGGGCCAAAGCACCACCGTCAATCGATCCTAGGTCTCCGTGCGACCTCGCGACATCGCGATCTCGCCGGTTCGCATCATCTCGATCAGCCCGTACGGACGGACCACGCTCTCGAAGGCGTCGATCTTGTCGCTGCCACCCGTCACCTCGACCGTGATCGAGCGCTTCGTGGTGTCCAGGACGCGGGCGCGGAAGATCGTCGTGAATTCGAGGATCTCGCTGCGTGCCTGGGCCTCCGCCGTGATCTTGAACAGCGCCAGCTCGCGGCTGACGGTGCCCGCCGGCTCCAGGTCGCGGATCTTCAGCACGTTGATCAGCTTGTGCAGCTGCTTTGTCACCTGATCGATCGGGTGCAGCGCGCCGTCCACGGTCAGCGTGATGCGCGAGAACTCCTCGTTGTCGGTGGGACCGACGGTCAGCGTCTCGATGTTGAAGCCGCGCCGTGCGAAAAGCCCGGCGATCCGCGTCAGGACACCCGGGCGGTTCTCGACCAGGATCGACAGCACGTGCTTGCGCCCGGTGCGCAGGCCGACGGCGGCGTCGAGCTCTTCGAGGCTGAGCGGGGCTTTGGTTCCAGGCTCACCCATCGCGATCACCCCACCATGTCGCGCGCGGCGGCGCCGGGCGAGATCATCGGATAGGTGTTCTCTTCCCGCGTCACGCGGACGTCGGCGACGACGACCCCGGGGGTGGCGATCGCAGCACGGATGTCGGCAACCAGCGAGCCCTTGTCGGTGAAGCGCAGCCCCGTGGCGCCGTAGGCCTCGGCGAGCTTCACGAAGTCGGGATGCTCGCCCATGTCGACATGGCTGTAGCGGTGGTCCCAGAACAGCTCCTGCCACTGGCGCACCATGCCGAGATAGCCGTTGTTCATGATGAACACCTTGACGGCGATCTCCTCCTGCACGCACGTCGCGAGCTCCTGGGCGTTCATCTGAATCGAGCCATCGCCCGCGATCACACAGACTGTGTCGTCGGGCGTGCCAACCTTCGCGCCCATCGCCGCCGGCAGCCCGAAGCCCATCGTGCCGAGGCCACCGGAGTTGATCCACTGACGCGGACGCGTGAAGTGGTAGTACTGCGCGGCCCACATCTGGTGCTGTCCGACGTCCGAGACGATCACGGCTGCGCCGCCGGTCGCCTCATACAGCGCCTGGATCAGATATTGCGGCTTGATCTCCGAGTCGGTGCTGTCCTCGTAGCGCAAAGGATGCTCCGCCTTCCAGGCGTCGATCTTGGTCCACCAGTCGCGCAGACGCCCCGGGTCGGGCTCGAGTGCGCGGTACTCGGCGAGGAGTCTTGGCAGGATGTTGCGGGCGTCGCCGACGATCGGGATATGCGCGGGCACGTTCTTCGAGATCTCCGCGGGGTCGATGTCGATGTGGATGAACTTGGCGTGGGGGGCGAACTCCGCCAGCTTGCCGGTGATGCGGTCGTCGAAGCGGGCGCCGACGGCGCAGATCAGGTCCGCCTCGTCCATCGCGTAGTTCGCGGTGCGCGTGCCGTGCATCCCCAGCATCCCGAGCCACTGCTCGTGGGTGCCGGGGAAGCCGCCCAGGCCCATCAGCGTGCACGTGACCGGGAAACGGTCGCTCGTGGCGAACTCGATCAGCTCGGCCGAGGCGCCCGAGGTGATGACGCCGCCGCCGGCGTAGATCACGGGCCGCCGGGCACTGGCGAGCGCATTGGCTGCCTGGCGAATCTGCTTCTGGTTGCCATCGATCGTCGGCTGGTAACCCGGCAGCGAGACCTCGACCACCGGCTCGTAGGGAATCTCGGCCCGCGAGAGGTCCTGCGGGATGTCGACGACGACCGGTCCGGGGCGTCCGCTGCGAGCGATGTGAAAGGCCTCGTGGATCACCTGCGGGATCTCAAGCGGGTGCTGGATCATGAACGAGTGCTTGACGATCGGGAGTGTGATCCCGAGCGTGTCGGCCTCTTGGAACCCATCGGTGCCGAGCAGTTCGGTGCGCACCTGGCCGGTGATGAAGACGACCGGCACCGAGTCCATCATCGCGTCGGCGATCGGTGTGACCAGGTTGGTCGCTCCGGGTCCCGAGGTCGCAAGCGCCACGCCGACCTTGCCGGTCGCCTTCGCGTAGCCCTCGGCGGCGTGGCCGCCGCCGGCCTCGTGGCGCACCAGCACGTGGCGGATGCCCGCGTCGTAGAAGGCGTCGTAGGTGGGCAGGTTTGAGCCACCGGGGAGGCCGAATACGACATCGACGCCCTCGGCTTTAAGGCACTCCATCACGGCATCGACTGCACGCATCGCGCTGACCTCCTTTCGGCTGGGCTGGGATCGCTGAAGCGGGCGCAAAATGCACGCCCGACGCTCAGGATAGCGTGCCGGCGGCGACCAGCCAGGCACTGCAAGTGAGCCGCCGCGGGCTGCTACCGGCGCGCGGCGCTCGCGGCGCGCCGTAGCAAGCTAGAGGTGCGCGCGCACGCGAATCGACGGATCGGGCTCGATCAGCTCCGATTCATGTGGGTACTCGAGGTCGGTGCCGCAGTGCATGCACATGGCGTCGTAGTGGCGCACGGCGCGGTTGCAGCCAGGGCAGATCCGCAGCGCCTCCTCGGTCTCTCGCCTGTACAGCGCCGCGGCCAGCGGCCCGAGTACCGGAATCAGGCCGGAGATCACGAACCACACGAAGAGCGAGCTGCCCTTGCGCATGCCGATGTATCCACCGGCCAGCGCCGAGATCAGACAGGCGACGACGTAGAGCTCTCCGCCGTTGAGGGTCAGAATAGGATGCGAATCGCCCAGACCGCGCCGATGATCGCGACGACCACCGCGATGATCGTCGCGACCACGACGACGACGTGGAACAGGAGGTGCAGCAGAAGCCACGCGCAGACGAGGAGCACCAGCGCGGCAAGCGCGTGGCGCCCGAACGACTGCATGCGACTCCGGGGCTCGGTTTGTTCTTCGTTCATACGGGAGAGCTTACGCTCCACCGCGATGCTACCGCGGAGGAGCGTCCACTCACCGACGGATCTACTGCTGGGCCGCAGGACGGAACGGACGCTGCTCGGGACGCGCGGGCGACGAGGGTGCCAGGCGAGCAAGGCTGTAGCGCCGCAGGACGACCGGCGCTTTGACCGTCGTGGACGCCTCGTCCACCTGCGGGAGGAGCAGGAATCTGGATCGGGCGTTGGGTGTGTTCATGGACGTCATGATCGACCAGATGCCCGCTCGCGTCGTTGGACCGCTGGCCAAGATCCGCAACGCCGTCCTCTCCGCTTTGTCGCCGCCGTCTTTTACCTGCTCGCAGGCACCGCGGCAGCCGGGACGCGCTAAGGGTCGAGCGGCTCGAGGCCCAGCGCGTCGCGGATCAGGCGCGTCACCTCGGCGCCATCCGCGCGTCCGCGTGTCTCGCGCATGATCGGCCCGACCAGCGCGCCGATCGCCTTCGGGTTGCCGGCCCGCACCTGCTCTGCGGCCGCCGGGTCTTCAGCGATCACGCGTGCAACGATCACGGCGAGGCCGGCGTCGTCGTCGAGTGCGCCAAGGCCGCGATCGGCCACGACCGTCTCCGGGTCACCGCCCTGCGCGACCAGCACGTCGAGCACCTCACGCGCCGCAGTCACGCTCAAGCTATGGCCGGCCACCATCGCCACGAGCGCTGCCAGCGCCGCCGGCGTGACCCTGCTCGCCGCCGGATCCCCGTCAGCTGTTCGCGCGACCAGCTCTCCCCCGACCCAGTTGGCCAGCGCCACCGGATCGGCGCCGCCGCAGGCGAGAGCGCGCTCGTAGAAGTCCCCCAGCTCGACCCGGAAGGCGAGCTGGTGAGCGCGGTCGGCGCCGAGGCCCAGCTCGCGCTCAAAGCGCTCCGCGCGGGCTGCGGGCAATTCGGGCATCGCCGCGCGCGCCGCCTCGAGCATGGCCTCGGTCGTCGCGATCGGCACGAGGTCCGGTTCGGGGAAGTAGCGGTAGTCCTGCGCCTCCTCCTTCGAGCGAAGCGAGGTGATCGCTCCGGAGGCCGGATCGAAGTGGAGCGTCTCCTGGACGACCTCCTCGCGGGCCCCGATGATCGCTCGCTGGCGCTCGATCTCAGCCGCGACGCCGCGCTCGAGGAAGCGGAAGGAGTTCATGTTCTTAAGCTCGGTCTTGGTCCCGAGCGTGGCGCTGCCACGCGGGCGCAGCGACACGTTCGCGTCGGCCCGAAGCGAGCCCTCGTCCATGTTGACGTCGCTGACACCCAGGGCGCGCAGCGTGGCGCGCAGCAGTTCCAGCCACTCGCGGGCCTGGGCCGGCGAGTGCAGGTCCGGCTCGGTGACGATTTCGACGAGCGGCGTCCCGCCGCGATTGAAGTCGACGACCGACAGCTGCGAACCGTGGATGCGGCCGCTTGCACCGATGTGGATCAGCTTGGCCGCGTCCTCCTCGAGATGCACACGGTGAATCCGCACACCGGCCAGGGAGCCTCCGCGGCACAGCGGCTCGTCGTACTGCGAGATCTGGTACCCCTTCGGCAGATCGGGGTAGAAGTAGTTCTTGCGATGGAAGATCGAGCGCGGCGCGAGCTCGCAGCCGAGCGCCAGCCCGATCATCAGGCCGAAGTGGATCGCGCGGGCGTTGACGACCGGCAGCGCCCCCGGCAGACCGATGCAAACCGGGCAGGTGCGCGTGTTCGGCGGCTCACCGAAGCTCAGCTCGCAGCCGCAGAACATCTTCGTCGCGGTCGCCAGCTGCACGTGGATCTCCAGGCCGATGACCGGCTCGAGCTCGGCGCTCACTGGTCAGCCGTTGGGTCGCCGGCGGACGAGGCGAGAGCGCCGTCGAATCCGAGCGCCTGCTCCAGGGCGAATGCCGCCGCCAGCAGCGTGTTCTCGCTGAACGCGGGCCCGGCGAGCTGGAAGCCGACCGGCAGCGCGCGGCCGCCGCCGGGCGGCTCGGCGAGCCCGCAGGGGATCGAGATGGCCGGAATCCCCGCGAGCGACATCGGCACCGTGCAGAAGTCGTTGAGGTACATCGCCAGCGGGTCGGAGGTCTTCGCGCCGAGCTCGAACGCGACTCCCGGTGCGGTCGGCGTGGCGATGAAGTCGAAGCGCTCGAAGCCGACCGCGAAGTCCTCGGCGATCTTCGTGCGCACACGCTGCGCGCGCCCATAGTAAGCGTCGTAATAGCCACTCGAGAGCGCGTAGGTCCCGAGCATGATCCGGCGCTTGACCTCGGCGCCGAAGCCGTCGTGACGCGTCTGCGTGTACATGCCGATCAGCTCGTCGGCGTCGCTGGAGCGGTAGCCGTAGCGCACGCCGTCGAAGCGTGCGAGGTTCGAGGAGGCCTCGGCCGGCGCCAGAACGTAGTAGGCGGCGAGCGCGTGCGGGGC
>JBEKSK010000166.1:0-6218 GCA_049517155.1 Solirubrobacteraceae bacterium | reverse complement strand
CCCATTCGCGGTCCCGCCCCCGTTCGCGCCGCCACCACCGCCGGTCGCCGGCGCCGTCGCGCCCCCCACCGGCCCCTTCGCCGTCCCGCCGCCGCTCGTCGGCAGCTGCGCCCCGCCCGTTTCGCCCGGCGCCGTTGTGCCGACGGCGCCGCGGCCCGCTCCCTTCGCACCCTTCGCCCCCGTCGAACCGGTGCTCGGCGGCACGTAGCTGGCGAACCCGGCCTGCTGGTAGTGGCCCGAGAACGGCAGGTAAGTCATCGGATCCGCGGTCGGCGCAAGGAACGAAGCGCACGGCGGCTTGACGACGGCCGTCATGAAGTTGTGCCAGATCTGCGCCGGCAGGTCGCCGCCGAACTGGGCCTGCCCGTGCACGTCGTTCATCGAGACGTCCGCCTTCGGGTAGCCCATCCAGACGACGGTCGTGCGGCCCGGGGTGAAGCCGTCCAGCCACGCGTCGACGAGATTGCTGGTGGTGCCGGTCTTGGCCGCGGTCGGGCAGCCGATCGCCGAGAGCGTCGCGGTGCCGTACTCCACGTTGTGCTGGAGGATCTCCGTCTCGACGGCGGTCGCCGCGGTGGAGAGGACCTGCACGCGTGACGGCTTGCCCCAGCTCGAGTCGACGCGGCCGTCCGGGAAGACCACCTTGGTGATCGTGATCTGCTTGTTGCGGTAGCCGCCGTCGGCGATCGTCGCGTACACGTTCGCCATCTCGAGCGGGGTCACGCCATAGGTCAGGCCACCGAGTGCCTCGGCCGGATAGCTGTGCAGCGTGCCGGGCACGACGCCCATCGCGTAGGCCATCTTGGTCACGCTCGCCTCCGTCAGGTCCGCGGCCAGCTGGGCGAACACGGTGTTGTCGGAGGCGACGAGCGCCTCGTCCAGGTTCAGCGGCGCATCGAGATTGCCGCCCCCGTCGATCGTGACCATGTAGGTCGGGTAGCCGGTCAGCCATCCGGGTTCCAGCGTGTGCGAGAGGTAATCGGTCGTGAACGGATCGATGCCGTGGGCGAGCGCGTCGGCGAGCACGATCGCCTTGAAGGTCGACCCGGGCTGGCGGTGAGCCTGGGTCGCGAGGTTGTACTCCGACTGCGCGTAGCTGCCCGACTGCGCCATCGCATCGACATACCCGTTGGCCGGGTCCTCGCTGACCAGCGCCGCCGAGGGATCGGTCGCCAGATTCAGCACCCCGTCGATCGCGGACCTGGCCAGCGCCTGCAGGTGCGGGTCGATCGTCGTGTAGACCTTCAGATCGCCGGCCGCCACGCGCGCCGCGCCGTACTTCGCGATCAGCTCGGCCTTGACGTAGTCCAGGAAGTAGTTGTCGCGGAAGTTGCCGTAGTGGTCGTTGGGGACCAGTCGCAGCGATGTCGCCTCCGCCGCCGCCGCCTTCGCGGCGCTGATGTAGCCAAGCTCGGCCATCTTTGCCAGCACGACGTTGCGCCGGCGCAACGCGACCCGCGGATAGTCGAACGGGTTGTATTCGGTGGGGGCCTGCGGCAGGCCGGCGAGCAGCGCCGACTGTGCCAGATCGTCACGGCTCGCGGACTGATCGAAGAACGTCCACGACGCCGCCTGCACACCCGCGGCGGTCTGGCCCTCAGCGTCGGTCCCGTAGGGAACCGTGTTGAGGTAGGCGGTCAGGATCCACGACTTGCTGTGCGCCTGCTCGAGCCGCTGAGCGATCACCGCCTCCTTGACCTTGAACGAGAAGCTGCGGTCGTCGGGCAGGTAGAGGTTGCGGACCAGCTGCATCGTGATCGTCGATCCGCCCTGCAGCGTCTGGCCCGCGGTGAGGTCGGTCAGCGCGGCGCGCGCGAGCGCCAGGTAATCGACCGCACCGTGCTGGTAGAACCGCTGGTCCTCGATCGCCACCGTCGCCTCGCGCAGGTAACGGGGCATCTGCGAGCCGCTGATCGACTGGCGCAGGATCGTCGACTTGATCAGGCCGATCTGCGACCCGTCGGCGTAGTAGACGCTCGACGCCTGCCCCTGGGTTATCGGCACGAGCTTGTCGAGCGGTGGCACCTTCTGCGCGATCGCGGCGACCACGATCACGCCGGCGAGCAGGACCACGGCGATCATGCCGAACACCGCACCGACTGCGATCAGCGCAAAATGCCCCGATCGGTTGTGGCGCGTCCTGCGTCGGCGCTGTCGCTCGCGGGTGGTCATCGATCACCGTGCGTCCAGGCGCCACGCAACGGCGACCGGCGCACGGTTTGATTCTGGCACAGCGCCCTCGCCTGATCGCCTCATGGCGGCCGGCTGCAGCAGGGCTTGCAGGCTCCCTGCGATGATCGCCGGCAATGGCGCCACGCGCGATCCTGCTCGATGCGCTTGGAACACTGCTCGCGATCGAGGACCCGGCCCCCAGGCTCACCGCCCTGCTGCGCGAGCGCCACGCGATCGAGGTCACACCAGCCGATGCGGGCCTGGCGCTACGCGCCGAGATGCGCTACTACCGCGAACACTGCATAGCCGCGGCCGACGACGAGCGCCTGCACGAGTTGCGGCTCGCGTGCGCGCAGATCGTCGCCGGCGAACTCGGCGGCGCCGCCGCGGAGCTCGCGCCGGAGTCGTTGCTCCCCACGCTGCTCGACAGCCTGCATTTCGCCCCCTTCCCTGAGGTGCCCCGGGTGCTTGACCGCTGGCGCGCAGCCGGGGCAGCGCTCGTCGTCGCGAGCAACTGGGACGTCTCGCTTCACGCCGTGCTGCGCGACACGGGTCTGCGCGAGCGCCTCGACGGCGTCGTCACCTCTGCCGAGGTCGGCGCCGCCAAGCCTGCCGGCGAGCTGTTTGCCGCCGCCCTCTCGCTCGCCGGGGTGCCGGCCCGGCAGGCCGTGCACATCGGCGACTCCCTCAGCGAGGACGTCGAGGGCGCGAGGGCCGCAGGCATCGAGGCGATCTGGCTGCGCCGCGCAACCCACGCCGAAACCGGCGCCGCTTCGCCCGACGTGCGCGTGATCGCAACGCTCGAGGATTTCTAGGTCCTCGCAGGGGCTGCGCCCACTGCTGCGGGGATGACCGCTCTCGTGCCGCGCAGCGCCGGTGACTAGGCTGCCAAGCGTGAATGAAGAAGCCGAGCAGCGCTGGCCGCCATGGTTCGGGCCGCTCGGCCTCGTCGCGGGCCTCCTGCTCGGCATCTTCGGCGGCGTCATCGTCGATCTGATCGCCCACGCCGGCGGCGCCAGCCTGACCAACACCTCGGCGGGCCTGACCGACCTCGAGACCGTCGTCCAGGACGTCGGCTTCATCATCGCCGCCGTCTACCTCGCCTCGCGGATCGCCCTCCCCAGTCCCGGCCAGTTCGGCCTGCGCCTGCCGGCCCGGCCCTGGCGTGCGGCGGCGCTCGTGCTCGCCGGTCTGCTCGCGTTCTACCTGTGCTCGCTGATCTGGTTCTCGGCGCTGCACACGAGCGGCACGGAGAAGACGCTGGTCAAGGAGATCGGCGGCAACTCGGGCACGCTCGGGATCCTCGCGGCGTGCGCGGTGACCTGCGTCGTCGCCCCGCTGTGCGAGGAGTTCCTGTTTCGCGGCTTCATCTTCACCGCCCTGCGCAACTGGCGCGGCCCCTGGCCCGCCGCCGCGATCACCGGCGTCCTGTTCGGCCTCGTGCACGGGCTCTCGGCGCCCGCCGTGGACCTGTTGCCGCTCGCCTTCCTCGGCTTCGTCCTGTGCGTCGTCTACCAGCGCAGCGGCTCGCTGTACCCGTGCATCGCCTTGCATCTGCTCAACAACACGATCGCCTTCGGCACCGACGAGCACTGGCAGCTGCGGATCGTCGAGCTGACCGTCGCCTCGCTCGCCGCGGTCGCGCTCGTGCTCTACCTCGTGCGCCGGCTGGCCCCCGCCGAAGCCTCGCTCACTCCCCTGCCGCGCTGAAGCGGCGCCTGGCGGCCAGCTTCGCCGTGCGCGGCCAAGGCGGCGGTCGCAGCGCGACGACCAGCCCCGCTCGCTCCGGCCTGGACCCAGATGCCGCGTCCTCGCCAGACGACCCCGGAACCTCCCCACAGGCGGGGATCCCGAGCGAACCTTCCAAGACGACCCATTAGCATCCGCCCGGTGGACGCCCGTCAGCGACTGATCGCGCTGCTTCGCGAACACGCGCTCGTGATCGGCGAGGTCGTGCTGAGCAGCGGCGCCACAGCCTCCTACTACGTCGACGCCAAGCGCGCGACCCTGTTGGCCGAGGGCTTCACCGCGATGGGGGAGCTGGTCGCCCGCCAGGCGGGCGAGTGGGGTGCGACCGCGATCGGCGGGACGACCATGGGCGCCGATCCGGTCGCCTGCGCGGCGCTCGCCGGCGGCTTCGGCGGCAAGGCGTTCTTCGTCCGCAAGGAGGTCAAGGCGCACGGCCTCTCGCGGCGCATCGAGGGTCCGCTGCTGGACGCGGGCGATCGCTGCGTGGTCGTCGAGGACGTCGTCAGCACCGGCGCCTCGACGCTGCTCGCGATCGACGCGCTCCAGCAGGCGGGACTTGCGATCTGCGGCGTGATCAGCGTGCTCGACCGCCTCAGCGGCGGGCGCGAGGCGATCGAGGCGGCGGCCGGCGCCCCCTACCTCGCCCTGTGCACGATCGACAACGTCTACCCGGAGCGCCCGCGGCCGTAGGGCCTGAGATGGGCGGCGGGTGGCGATGCCCCCGCCAGGAGTCGAACCTGGATTTGCCGCTTAGGAGGCGGCCGTCTTATCCATTGGACTACGAGGGCGCGGCGCGGGCGGTCTGTTGGGCCCTACTCGTCTTCTTCGTCGTCGTCGCTGCTGTCGTCGTAGAGCGACTCGCGCGCGATCTCCTCGCCGGCCTGCGTGTAGAGCCGCACCTCGAGCAGCGAGCCGGCGAAGTCATCCGCTGCGAGCAGCGTGAAGCGGTCGTCGCTCAGCGTGCACTGATCGACGGTCTGGCCGCCCAGCTCGGCCGTGGCGAGCGCGCCGCCGGTCACGAGCGCGCGACCCCAGACCAGCGTCATCGACGCCTCCGAGTCCTCGGCGCCGTGCCAGCTGCCGACGACCTCGTCGCATAGGTCGAGCTGCCAGTCCGGGTTGCGCTCGGCGGTTTCCTCGGTGAAATCTGCGTAGGCGGTGAAATCGCTCTGGTCGCGCCCGTCGGTGCCGGCGACGAATCGAACGTAGCCGTAGAGCTGGTAATCGGTCGAGGTCATCGCGGTGACCGGGATGTAGGTGTATCCGTGCCAGGTGCGATCTGGATGGAAGGTCAGCTCCCCGGGCTCGCCGACGTCCTCGAGATCCTGCGCCGCCGCGAGGAACTCCGCTCGCAGGCGGTCGGCCCAGCGGCCGCTCGGCGTGGGCTCGTGCGAGGGCTCGGCGACGTTTGCGGGGATCGGCGGGTTCGCGGGAGGCATGGCGGGCGGGAGGATACTTCGCCCGCGCCGGCCGCGGGCCGCCCGTGCGCGGCCGGGCCCCGCGCCGGGGAGCTGAGCGGCGCCCGGGCAGCGGGCCGCCCGTGCGCGGCCGGGCCCTACGCCGGGAGCTGAGCCGGCGCGCCGGCAGCGGGCCGCCCGTGTGCGGCCGGGCCCTACGCCGGGGAGCTGACCGGCGCCGGCAGCGTGTGCGCGGCGATCGGCTCGACCGCCTCGACTGGGGCGGGGAGCCCGGCCGCGGCGTAGGCGTCGATCATGTCGAGCGTCTCGGCTTCGAGCAGCGCGCGGGTCAGCGCCTCGAGCTGGTCGCGATGCGCCGTCAGCAGCTCCGTGACCGCCCGGTGTCCGTCGTCGACGATGCGGCGAACCTCTGCGTCTACGAGTTCGGCTGTGGCCTCGGATGTCTCCTTGGCGCCGGGCAGCAGGAACCCCTGCGCTTCGGTGGGGAGCACGGCGATCGGGCCGATCGCGTCGCTCATGCCCCAGCGGCCGACCATCTGGCGCGCGATCGCGGTGAGCTGCTGGATGTCGGATTCGGCCCCTGTCGTGATCGTGCCGTAGATGACCTCCTCGGCGACGCGGCCGCCGAGCGCGACGAGGATCTTGCCGTGCAGGTCCTCGCGCGAGTAGGACACCCGGTCGGTGTCGGGCGTCGAGAGCGTCACGCCGAGCGCCATCCCGCGCGGGATGATCGAAACCTTGCGGACCGGGTCCGCACCGCTCGTGAGCATGCCGACCAGCGCGTGGCCGGACTCGTGGTAGGCGGTGCGCTCGCGGTCGGCGGCCGAGAGGATGATCCCCCGCGGCGCGCCCAGCATGATCTTCTCCAGCGAGTCCGTG
>JBEKSK010000165.1:0-6221 GCA_049517155.1 Solirubrobacteraceae bacterium | reverse complement strand
CGGCCTCCGTGCGCCGCGCCAAGCACTGAACCCGCGCAGCGCCAGTCAGCGCGCGGACTGCCGAAGCGACGCGCGGGGAGTGTTCGGCCACGGGCGCTCCTCCGTTTCGGGCTTCCCGTGTGGCGGGGTATCCGTCGCGGGATACCGGACAAACCAGAGGCCCTATGGCGCAGCGACGCCCCCAGGGCAGCACGGGAGAGAGAGGGCCCTGGGGGCGTGCTTGCGTCCATCGAACGAGCTGGGGATCGCGTTTCGTTCGGGTCGCTGCAGCGTCAACGTTGCTCGGCCCCGATGGTTGCGCGGCGCTACCGGCCGAGCAGAGGTTCTATCTCGGGCCGGCGCGATCCGCACTCACGGGGCGCAATGTCTCGCCTCACCCAAAGACCCGCCGATGCCGATCGACGGGCCGCCGTCGAGCTGGGGGGAGCCCGGCCGGCGCAGGGTGGTCGTTGGCCGTGTCTGCGAGAGTGTCCTCGCGGGAGCGGAGCTGTAGCGGATGGCCCGACGTCCCACACCGCCACCGTTCGGCACCGCGTAGACTCGCGGGAGCCGATGGCGGAGGTGGTGCTGATCGCGAGGTTCGTTGCGAAGAAGGGGCGCCTCGCGGAGCTTCTCGATGTGTTGGCCGTGCTCGCACCGCGGGTCCAGGCCGAGGAGCCGGGGTGTCTGCGCTACGCCGTACACACGGTGGCCGGCGAGGGCACCGGGACGGTCGTGATGGTCGAGTCGTTTGCGTCGGGGGCTGCCTTCGCCGAGCACCGCGAGAGTGCGACGATGGCGGAGTTCGGGCCGGTGCTCGCGGCGCTGGTGGACCGGCCGGTCGAGGTAACGGTGCTCGAGCCGGTAGCGATCGGTGAGAGCGCGAAGGGGCGCGTCGGCGGCTGAGGACGGCCGCGGCCGACGGTCCGACTCGCTGCTGAGGCGTGAGACTCTCACCAGCGCGTCTGTGTGACAAGGTCGCGTGAAGGCAGCCGTCGGGTTCTCAACCCCCCTCAAGACGGGCACGGCGCTGAGTGTTGGGCGCAGCTGCGGATGCGCTGCTGCTTTCTCAGTGCGGACGCAGCCGCGTTCGCCGTCGTTACTGGGCGGTTTCGATGAGGCGGGCGAGCTCGGCGCGGGTGACGCCGCTGCTTCTGCCGAGTTGGACGAGTTCCGCGATCTTGTCCAGGAGGGCGCTGCGTTCGGGGGTGCCGGTGACGCGGATTCCGTGGCCCTGGCGCAGTTCGAGCAGGCCCTCGTCGCGGAGCAGGCGTACGGCGCGCAGGACGGTGTTGGTGTTGACGCCGATTACGGCGGCGAGGTGACGGGCGGGCGGGAGCCGGTCGCCGGGCTTTGCTTCGCCGTCGGCGATCGCTTGGCGAATCTGCGCTGCGACCTGTTCGTGCAGGAGCGCGGGGTCGTCGCGATCGATCTTGACATCCCGCATTGTGCCAGTCATAGTAGCACTCATGGTCGTCGCGTTGCCGCCTGACCGCCCCGTCGACGCACCAGCGCCCGACGCGGGAGTGATCCAGGAGGCACGAGCGCGTCAACGACGTCAGCGCCGGGTCGGCTTAGCGGTAGCCGCCATCGCGGCGGGCGTGCTCGCGCTGGTTGTCACCTTCGGTGGTGGCGGGGACCTCGCGGGGAGTTCGCCACAACCAGGCGACCATCTGCCGGCTACGAAACTCTCGGGCCTCGTCAACGCATCCTGTGACTGGCAGAAGACGCTCAGTGGGACTCCGGCTCGATCGCTGCTCTCGATCGTTGGCGTGCTGCGCACTCCGGCCGCTCCGCTGAGCGCGAGCGTGCTGGCGCAGCTCGAACGCCCGCTGGACCGCCTGACCGGACTCGAGGTCTACACGAACTACATCCGTCGCGCACGCTTGTACGAGGGCCAGCCCTACTACGTCGCCGCGATCCGCTACGACGGCTGCGGACGCGGGCTGAGACCGCCCGGCGACAACGTCGCTCTATTCGGTGATGGCGGCGGCGACTTCGGTGGAACCGCACAACGAGTCGAGGCTGGCGAATTCGTTGGCACAGGTGGTCCGGGTATCGCCGGGAACCCGCACTCCGGGACCGTCCGGATGGTCGTGCCCGACGGCGTCGCCAGCGCGACGATTCGCTACCCGGCAGGCCCAGCCAACGGATTCAGGCCGAAGATCATCTCGCCGCCCTTCACCGTCACCGCCACCGCGATCGGCAACGTGCTGCTGTTCAACGTGCCACGCAGCTCGGGAGGCGGCCAGATCACCCATCCGACGTCGATGATCTGGCGCAACGCCGCCGGAGCCATCATCCGAACCTTCCGCGGGCGCCTGTGAAGCAGTCGGTGCCGGTTGCGCGCCCGCGTCAGCAAAGTCGATCGTTGCGGGCCAGGGCAGGTTTCGAATAGCCCGGCTGGGACGGCCTGGTCGGGTTGGAGTGAGGGTTCTTGACTCGGTCTGGCGCCTGTTCAGAACATCAGGAGCGGCTTGTGGTACCAGCCGTGGGCGTGACGCCGGGGAGCTGCATCTCGATCCTTCGGCAGACCGCGGCGGAGCGCCCGCTCCACGCCAATCGCCGGCGGGACCACACCCCGTTCCGCGCAAGTGCGGGCGTTCAAAAAATGCTTGGAGCGCGATGATCTGCGGAGGATGGCGACGGATGCGTGCGAGCCAGTCGGCTTTGCGTGGTGGCGATCAGCGAGCCGGAGGCTGAAGCTATCGAGAGTGCGTCAAGCAGGGAGGCGCCGCTGATCAGCGCACACCTGCAGCCGCGGACGGTCATGACGTTGGCGGTCCGCGGGATTCCGCGAACGATGCCGATCTCACCGAAGTAGGCCGGCGCGGTCATCGTGCGGATCAACTTCACTGGGCCGCCCTGCGCGCCGCTGGAGGTTACGTGGACCTCGCCTTCAAGCAATACGTAGAGGTAGTCAGCTTCCTCGCCTTGATTGATGATCGCTTCGCCGGGCCGGAACTCGCGTTCAACGGACTCCGACGCAAGACGCTCGAGCAGCGAACGAGGTGCGTCGGCAAAAATCCCGAGCTGCTCAAGCTGCGCCACTCGTGGTGCCAGCGCGAGGCTCGACGCCGCGGCATGCCGGCGCAAGAAGAACACACGATCATGGTCGCCTACGGGCGCCCGGTTGTGCTCGCCGCCTGACTGCGCGATCGGCGGCAGCGCCGCGTGCGCGTGTCCGGAGCGCGAGAATGTGTGCGTGTTGATCGAGCATGAGGGCAAGCGTCCGGTCATTGCGGACTCCGCGTATGTGGCACCCACAGCGGTTCTGAGCGGCGATGTCACGATTGGCCCGGATTGCCGCGTGCTGTTTGGGGCTGTGTTGACGGCGGAGGGCGGGCCGATCGAGGTTGGCGAGCGTTGCATCGTGATGGAGAACGCGGTCCTGCGTGGCAGGGAGGGCCACCCGCTGCGTCTTGGTGACCACGTGCTCGTCGGCCCGCACGCGCACCTCAACGGCGCCGTGGTCGAATCCGACGTTTTCCTCGCGACCGGCGTCTCGATCTTCCCAGGAGCACATGTTGGTGCCGGCAGCGAGGTGCGAATCAACGCGGTCGTGCAGGTCAACTCGCGTGTGGCCGAGAACACGACTGTGCCAATCGGCTGGATCGCCGTTGGTGACCCCGCGCAGCTGTTCCCGCCCGGCGCCCACGACGAGCTTTGGCCGATACAACGCGCGATGGATTTCCCGCGAACCGTCTTTGGCATCGACCGAAGCGAACTGAGCATGGAGACGGTGACCCGGCACTACGCCGAGCACTTCGGCCGGCATCGGACGGACCGCATCCTCGGATAGCCGAGCCCTCGACGCCGCGACTGCGGCGCGATCAGCTGGGCGGCTTGACGAGGACGGCGAGCAGGTCACCGACGCTCTGGCCGGAGTCGATCGCGTCGGGCAACGGGAGGTCTGCCTGGATCGTGTAGTTGTTGCGGCGTCCGTTACGCGTGCGGGTGATGTAACCGGCGGCGTCGAGTTCGACGACGATGCGATGCGCCGCGCGTTCCGTGATGCCAACGCGGTCGCTGATGTCGCGCAGGCGCATGCCCGGATCGTGGGCGATCGCAACCAGTACGCGCGCGTGGGAGGTGAGGAATCCCCAACCTCTTGAACCGTTTGTGTTCATGGGCCGGAGGCCCCAAATATAGACATTTTGTTCATGCTAACGTTAGCCGTCAAAGGGTGACGCACACCGTTGCCCCCACGCCGCACCCAGGAAATGAGGCCGATCGTGGCCAGGCTCGTCGTGCCGCGCCCGCTCGCGTCTGCTGCGACCGATGCGGCGGCGCAGGCCGAATTCGGCCGGTTCTCCGTCGCTGCGCCGGCCGCGGCGGTCGAGCTCGAATCCGGCTGGCAGGGTTCGCTCGGGGCTGTGCTCGATGCGGCGCCGGACGGGATCGTGCTGAGTGACGCGGAAGGGCGGATCGTCTTCGCCAACGAGGCGATGGTGGGCTTGTTCGGTTACCCGCGTGAGGAGCTCATCGGCAAGCTCGTCGAGATATTGGTCCCCGCCCATCAGCGCTGGGCTCACGTCGCTGACAGGGAGACCTATACCGCTCGGCCCCGCCGGCGCCCGATCGGTTTGGGCATGCAGCTGGCGGGCGCGCGCAAGGACGGTTCCGAGTTCGCGGTGGAGATCAGCCTGGCGCCGCTCCTCTCGGGTGGCGAGAGCATGACCGTTTCGATCGTTCGCGACGCGACCGAGCGCCGTCAGCTCGAGCGCCAGCGCCTGGGTTATGCGCGTTCCCAGGCGGTCGAGGAGATCGTCTCGGCCCTGGAGGTGATCGTCTGGGAGGCAACGGCCCCCGATCGCAATTCGATCAGCTACCTCGGCGGGCGCCGTGACGCGTTGCTGGGCTACTCGCGGCAGCAGTGGCTTCAGGCAGGGTTCTGGCTCTCGATCGTGCATCCGGGCGACCGGCTCAAGGCCCTGATCCTTGGCGAGGTCGCGCGTGAGAATGAGACCATCGAGCTCGAATACCGGCTGATCGACGCCTTCGGCGGGGTTCGTCATGTGCGCGACATCGTGTCTGTCCGGCGCGGCGACGCGGGCACGATCGAGCGGCTGAGCGGGGTGATCATCGATATGACCGAACGGCTCGAGCTGGAGGGCAGGCTCGCCCAGTCCCAGAAGCTCGAGGCCGTCGGGCAGCTGGCGGGCGGGATCGCGCACGACTTCAACAACCTGCTGACGATCGTGTCGGGCTACGCCGGGCGCATGCGCCAGCGACCGGATCTGGCCGCGGGCCGCGCCGACATCGACCAGATCGTGACTGCCACCGACCGCGCCGCGGAGCTGACGCGGCAGCTGCTGGCGTTCTCTCGCCGCGGCGAAAGCGACCTGCAGCTACTCGGTGTGAACGAGACGATTCACGCTCTCGAGCCGATGCTCCGGCGCCTGATCGACACCGAGGTCGTGTTCCGCTTTGTCCTGGACCGCGACGTGCCGCGCGTGCTGATGGACCGCACCGAGCTCGAGCGGGTCCTGATGAATCTGATCATCAACGCCAGCGACGCCATGCGAGGTGGCGGCACACTGACGGTGTCGACCCATACCCACGCGGTGTCCGCGTCGGAGGCCAGCCTCCACCGTGTCGCGTTGGGTGATGATGTGCGCGTCACCGTGGCCGACACCGGCGTGGGGATCGCAGCCGACGAGTGCGAGCGGATCTTCGAGCCGTTCTACACGACCAAGGCCGATCGCGGCACCGGCATGGGACTCGCGACGGTTCGCGGCATCGTCGAGCACGCCGGCGGCTCGATCGATGTGGACAGCGTCGTCGGAGTCGGAACGACGTTCCAGGTCATGCTCGTGGGCGCCGCCCCGGCGAAGGAGGGACCGCGCTCGCCGAGCGACGGCGCTGACGCGGGGCGAGATTGGTCCTGGGGGGCGGGTTCGGCGCCGGGCGGCTCGTGCTGACGAGCCGGTAACCCTCAGGGGCCATCGGCTACCGGTCCTCCGGCGCCGCTGGCCTCTGGCTTGAGGAGCACCATTCGGAGGGTCGTTCCGAAGCCGATCTCGGTCTGCACATCGATCCAGCCGCCGGCGTGCTCGACGACGCCGCGAACCGTCGCCAGTCCGAGTCCCGTGCTCGCCGGGCCCTTGGTGAAGAACGGGTCGCAGATGTGTCCCAACACGCCGGCGGCAATGCCGGAGCCCGTGTCGGCGACGGACACCTCGGCGTAGCAGCCGGCGTGCGCGCCGTGGCGCTCCGCCTCCTCCGAGCGATGGCGCGGG
>JBEKSK010000164.1:0-6239 GCA_049517155.1 Solirubrobacteraceae bacterium | reverse complement strand
GGATGGCTCGCAGGCGAGCGTCCGGTTCTTGACCGCGTTCTCGTGCGCAACGACCAGAGCGCCTGGTCGTGCGGCTTCCGATCCGAGTTCGCCTACCGCGACCTCGGGCTGGTGAAGGCCAGCCGCGGGTTGATCTGCGCTCGCCACGTGCGCCGCGTCGGTCACGGTGCCATCGGCTATGGGTGGCACTGCCATGACGCGGACTTCCAGTTCAACTTCGCGCTTCGCGGTTCCACGGTGGTCGAGACCGACCACGGAGCCTCCCATCACGTCCGGCCCGGCGACTCGATTGCGCAGCCGGGGCTGTACCGGGTTCGCGAGTTTGACTTCTCAGAGGATTTCGAATGCATCCAGATCACCGTTCCCGCCGAGCAGGGACCGACGATCATGGGCAGAGATGCGCCTCTGCCGGCGCGCGCGAACGAGCTCGACCCCGATCGCCGCAGCGTCTATTGCGCCGCCGGGTCCTCGAACCCGGTGCTCGAGCCTTCGGGCGCACCGGCCGTCTCCAGGCGCGACCTCGGGTCGCGCGACCTGACAAACGGCCGGATCAGCCTGACCCTGGTCGAGGCCCACCAAGCTCGCCCGGGCGTGAGCGCCTACCGCAGCGCCGCCGACTGGCTGCTGGTGCTGGCGGGATCGGCGCGCGTGAACGACGGCGACGGAGCGCCGCCGACGTCACTTGCGCCGCTCGACGCACTCGCCTTCGGCTCCCCCGCGAGCGCCCAGCGCACCATTGACTTCGACCGGCCCGACTTCATGGCGCTTGAGCTGGCGCTGCCGCCCGGCCACTCGCCGGCCGCTGGCCGCCGGCCCCCCGATCAGGGGTAGATTGGACGGAACAGCTCGTGCTTGATCGGCTTGCCGACCTCCAAGCCGAGATCGGGGCTGAAGATGTGGTGGGGCGCCCCGGTGTAACAGGTGTCGGCCGGGTGGTACGCGCAGAGGAAGACCCATCGCGGGCGATCGGTGCTGTTCTCTGGCGCTCCGTGAACGACCATGCCGTTATGGACCGTTGCATCGCCCGGCATCAGATGAATCGGGTCCGAGAGCGGGTAGCGCTCCGCGAGATGTGGGTAATACTCGGGCACCTGGATACTCGGTGACCCCATCGCGATCCCCATTTTCCCAAGCGGTCCCTCGGCCTGCGAACCCGAGTAGAAGCGCATCGCGCCCTGCTCCGGACGGATCTCGTCGAGAGCGAACCAGAACGTCAGGAAGCCGACGCGATCGAACGGGAAGTTGACCCAGTCCTGGTGAAAGCCTGTCGGGCCGCTCGCGGTCTCACCGGCCGGCATCTTGACGGCCATCATGTCGGCGTGGAAGTTGATCGGGACGTCACGCCCGACGAAACGCTGAGCGTTGCGGCCGATCTCCTTCGAAAAGGCGATCGAGTGGAATGGCTCGATTTGGTCGTCGCGGCCCAGGAAATACCAGTCCCGCCATTGCGGGATGTCGCCGATCTTGACCTTCGCGCCTCTGTCGGCGCCGGCGGCGAGAGAAGCCCGATCGACGGACTCCGCCTCGGTCATCTGAGTCTTCACGCGTTCAAGTGCCTCCGCCGCGAGGGCGGGCGGGATCAGCTCGCGGAGCAGTACCCAGCCGTTCTTCCGGTAATGGTCGACCTCCTCGTCGGTGACTTCGCGCATCGTGACGGGGATCGTCGTCTCCTGAGCCATCATAGCCTCCGTTACCGGCTTGTTTGTTGTGACATCCGCTTCGCCGGAATCATATCGGGTGCCGTCGCGACAATCACACGAAGGCTCGCGCTGTGGCGGAGGTGTTCCTGCGGATTCCTGTCGGTCATCGTCCCCCCGCCCGGCAAGCTGATTGCAGGGATCCTCTCGTCGCGCCCGCAGACGGAGCGATGCCGCAGAAGTCTCCGCGCGGGAGAGAAGGCGAAATCTGCCGCCTCACTGGCGTGGTCACCTCAGGATCAGCCACACCGGCGCCCGGGCTTTGTCACCACCACTTGATGCAGGCGTCAGGTGAGTGGCCTGCGTCGAATCGGCTCGCCCTGACCCGTGTCGATGAAACACTCGGCCAGAACGCGACCGCACGTGTCCCCGAGCGACTCCCGCATGATCGCGGCCGCCGCTTCGCCGTCGCTCGCTGAGCAGGCATCCAGCAGGCGATCGAGAAAGTTGTTCATCAGTTCACGATTGCCAGGAAGTGCGACGAGCATGCCTCGCAGGGGGATCGAACGGCGCCAGAGCAGCGTCGTGAGGTCGCGCAGCGCGCGATTGGGGCAATGATCGGCGAGCAGCTCCCAGGCTGCCCACACGGTGTCGTAGTAGGCTCGATGGTCGAGGTCGGCAGACTTGGCACTCGCGACGATCGCGGCCAGCTCGCGGATGTCTTCCTCGCGCAGCGCCGCCGTTGCCAGCCTCACCATCTCGCTCTCGACGAGCTGGCGGGCGGCGTACAGCTCCGCCACCTCGGTGGCGGAAAGCTCACTGATGACGGTCCCGCGCCGCGCCTGGACGGCGACGAGGCCGTCGCGAGCAAGCGATCGCAACGCTTCCCTGACTGGCGAGCGGCTGACGCCGAGCCGGGCGGCGAGCTCGTTCTCGCTGACCCACTGCCCGGGCCTGAGTGTGCCGGCGACGATCTCCGCGGTCAGCACCGCCGCCGCACGGTCGGCGAGCGATTCCTCCTCGGCGCGCGGACGCTGAGCGTCCAGCGTGGCGGCGGGTGCCAGCGGCGCGGAGCCAGCCTGGGACGAAGCGGGAGTGCGACGGTCGGGCATGGCATTCATCCTAGCGTGGTATACTGCCTGACATACCAGTTGGTGCACCCTGCGGCGCGAGGAGAGGCAGCATGAAGATCGGTGCGATGGCGATCAGCCACTGTCCAGTGGCGAGCGATTCTGAGACTGCGTACAAGACCTGGCTCGATATCGGCCTCGAAGCGGAACGCCTCGGTCTGTGGTCCTACTGGACAACCCAGCACCACTTCGGTAGCGAGCGTGATTACCGCCCGTACGGGGTGTCGGAGGACGTTTGGCAGACCACGGACTACGACCTCGCGGTCGACCCACTGACATTGCTCACCTACCTCGCGGCGAAGACGACGACGCTGAGGTTGGGCACCGCGGTGTCGATTCTCAACTGGGACGATCCGCTGCGTATTGCAGAGCGCGCCGCAATGCTTGACGTGCTCAGCGGCGGGCGCCTCGAACTCGGTGTCGGGCGCGGGAACGGCTTCCGCGAACAGGTCGCCTTCGACGTGCCGGCAGACGTCGACGCAGCGAGTCGGCGCTTCCGTGAAGGCGTCGAGGTGATCCGCCGTGCGTGGTCGCAGGCACCGTTCAGCTACGAGGGCGAGTTCTTCAACTACTCCAACCTGATCATGGTGCCTCGCCCGGCGCGACAGCCGGCGCCGATGTGGATCGGCGCCGCCAGCGACCGCACCGCCGCGTGGGCGGCCGAACAGGGAATGCCCTACGCGACGGTGACCTGGCCGCTGATCGACCTGAGCGCTCACGCCGCCAAGCGCGACGCGTTCCAGGCCTCCGCCGACGCACACGGCGTTGACGTGACAGGCTGGGAGATCCCGCATTTCCTCTACATGCACTGCACCGAGACCGACGAGGAGGCGCAGGAGGTGGCTGGGCACTGCATCGAGCAGTTCCAATACATCCTCGAGGCCCACTACCAGCATTCCGAGGGCCGCCATCGGATCTTCTTCGGTACCGACACCGAGCAGATGACGGTCGAGCGGGTGACCAAACAGACGCTCGAGACCCAGCCGATCGGGAGCCCGAAAACGATTCTCGAGCGCATCCAGGCATACAAGGAGGCGTGTGGTCTCAACTACCTGGTGTTGAACATCGGCTTCGGCGATATGCCGATCGAGACCACCATAGCCTCCCTGAGGCGGTTTGTCGCCGAGGTCGCACCCCACCTGTGATGCCCGCGATCTCAACCGCCGCCCACACCAACCGCCCCAGCATCGAGCGAACAGGCTCGGCCGAGGATGGTGGCCTTCGATGAGCGATCAGCTGCGCTTCGACGGCCGCGTCGCAATCGTCACAGGGGCCGGCGGCAACCCGAGCCTTGGGCGCGCGCACGCGATGCTGCTCGCGGAGCGAGGTGCCCGAGTCGTCGTCAACGACCTCGGCGTGGGACCGGACGGCCGGTCTGTGGCGCGCGCCAACGCAGAGCTGGTGGCACAGGAGATCCGGGACGCCGGTGGCGAGGCGATCGCGAACACCGACAGCGTCGCGGACTTCGAGTCGGCGCAGCGGATCGTTGACACTGCGATATCGACGTGGGGTCGCGTCGACATCCTGATCAACAACGCCGGCGTCGTGTTTCTTGCGACGTTCGAGGAGATCGACCCGAGCGACATCGAGCTCGTGACGAGCGTTCACTTGCTTGGCACCATTTGGATGTGCAAGGCGGTGTGGCCGCACATGCGCGAGGCTGGCTACGGGCGCATCCTCAATACAGCTTCCGGCGCGGCCCTCGGCCAGCAGTACACGACGATCTACGGCGCCGCCAAGGGCGGGATCATCAGCCTCACGTTCGCGCTCGCCGTCGAGGCAGCGCCGCACGGCATCCTGGTCAACTCGCTGGCGCCTGCGGCAGCAACGCGCGCCCTCACCTACAGCAACGTCGAGGGTGATCCGTTCGTCGCCGATGTCTTCCGCGAACGGCCCCCGGAACTCGTGGCGCCCACCGTCGCCTACCTCGTACACGAGGACTGCACGGCGTCGGGAAAGTGCTTTGACGTCGGCAGCGGCCCAGTGCCAGGACGCACCTCGGAGCTGTACTACATGCGGACCAAGGGCTACATCAACGAGGACGGCACGATCGAGGCCGTGGCTGCGAACATCGACACCGCGCTCGACCGCACCGACCCCGAGACTCCGGTTCGGGGTAAGGCTCCGTTCCAGCCTCGCCCCTACCGACCCCGTTAGGAACGCTGCGGCGTCGGAGGCCCGTGACGGTGACCGACATTGCGATCGTGGGCGAAGTGGTAGGTGTCGGCTCCGAGCGAGCGGAGCTTCGCAGCGGATTCCGCCCAACCCGGATACGCGCCCTCCTGGGCGTGCCAGGTGGGGTGGTCTTCGCGCATCAGTTCCGGATTCGTCCAAAGCTCGAGCGTGTAGATGGCGTCGCCCACGAAGAGGTCCTTCGTGTCGCCGTGGTCGACGAGGACGCTCTGGTGACCGGGCGTGTGTCCTGGTGTGAACAGGCAGGTCACGCCGGGCAGGACCTCGACGTCCTCGCTGGAGAGCAACTCAAGCTTCGCGCCGGGGAAGTCCCATGCACGCCGCGGATGATCGGGTTCGAACTTCTCGCGCACCCACTCCGTCTCAGGCTGCTGCACGATGACGGTCGCGTGGCGGAACAGGTCGTTGTCGGCCGAATGATCACCCAGATGCGTGTTGATGATGTACTTCACGTCCGCCGGCTCAATGCCGTGGTCGAGAAGGGCGTCCACCGTGCTCCGCCGGACCCACGGGAAGCGCTGGTCACCGACCGTGTGCACGCCACTGAACCCCATGCCGCCAAGCGTCGCGCCGAAGCCGGTATCGACAAGCACTATCCCCTTTTCATGCATCAGCGCGTAGCCGTGAAAGGGAGTCGCGGGACCGATGAATCCGTCCACGCTGCCGAAATACAAGCGAACAACCTCCATCTTCAACTCCCCTCGAGCTCGGCGGACATCGTGCAAGCAGGACGGATGTCGCCACCTGCTTGGGGCTGCAGGATGCAGCCACGTCCGAGGATCATAGTCCGTGTGCGCTGCTGGTGGCGAGAACGGCTGCCGGGCGCAACATGTCGTGCCGTAATACCGCCACCGGGTCTGCCGTGGCTTGCTTTTGTCCCAAACGCCCCCTGCTCTGAGGTGAAGAATCGTGACCGACACGGCCAGCCCCGTTAGATATCCCAACGTATTTTCGCCGCTGCGCATCGGGCCGCTCGAGGTACCAAACCGAATCTATCTCTCACCCCATGGCCTTCCGCTCGAGGCGCCAGTACCGGGGCACGAGACACATCACCTTCCCTCGAGCGACCACGCGCATTATTTTGCCGAGCGTGCCGCGGGTGGCGTGGGACTGATCTTCCACAGCGCGCAGGTTGGGCCGTTCGCGGCGCAGACCAACCTGTCGGCGAGTCCCGGCCTGAAGGCATCGATCCCGTCGTATCGGCGAGTGGCTGAAATGGTGCACGAGCATGGCGCGCGGATCATGGCCGAGCTCTGGTACGTAGCCTGGTATCCCAAGC
>JBEKSK010000163.1:0-6249 GCA_049517155.1 Solirubrobacteraceae bacterium | reverse complement strand
CGACGGCTTCGAGGTCGCGCGGCGGCTCGCCGCGGCCCCCGCCGAGGTGCCGATCATCTTCCAGACCCCCCCCGACTCGACCGAGGACGTCGTCCACGGCCTCACGCTCGGTGGCGACGACTACGTCACGAAGCCGTTCAGCCTCGAGGAGCTGGTCGCCCGGATCCGCACGATCCTGCGCCGCTCGGGCCTCGTTGAGGAGAAGAGCTCGAAGCTCACCTTTGGCGACCTCGAGCTCGACGAGGACTCCCATGAGGTCGAGCGCGACGGGCGGCTGATCGAGCTAACCGCAACCGAGTTTCGCCTCCTTCGCTACCTGATGCTCAACCCGCGCCGCGTACTGACGCGCTCACAGCTGCTCGACCATGTCTGGAAGTACGACTTCGGCGGCGACGCACGCGTGCTCGAGACCTACATCAGCTATCTGCGCAAGAAGATCGACCTCGGCGGGCCGCCGCTGATCCACACCGTCCGCGGCGTCGGCTACGCCCTGCGGCTGCCGCGGAGCTGACGGCGACGGTGTCGCTTCGCGCGCGCCTGCTGATCGGCCTCGTCGTGGTCACCGCCGCGGGGCTTCTGATCGCGGGAATCGTCACCTACGCGGCGGAGCGCTCCTACCTCGTCTCGCGCGTCGACTCGCAGCTCTCGGGCAAGACGATCAACAGCTTCGAGGACTACCTCGACGGCGAGCTCGGGGTCACCAAGGCGGGCGTCCTCGCGGGCCCCGGCGGCGGCGCCGGCGCCTTTCTCGGCGGCGGCCCAGGGCTTTTCGCGCCGCCCGGCGGCGGCGCGCAGCCCGGCGGCGGACCGGCCGGCCAGCTGAACCCGCCGGTCGGCACCTACGGCGTCTATGTGGCGGCGAACGGGAAGATGAAGGAGGGCGAGTTCGGCGGCGAGGGCGCCTCCCCGCCCAAGCTCCCGGCGCACATCCCGCTCAGCACCCCCGGCCACCCGAACCTGATCACGGTCGACTCGGTGGCCGGAACCGGATTGCAATACCGGGTCCTGCGCAAGGCCAGCGACACCGGTTCGGGCACGATGACGATCGCGATCCCGCTCACCAACCTCAGCCAGACACTCACGCGGCTGCGCGACGTCGAGGCGATCGTGATCGCGGCGGTGCTGCTCGTACTCGCGGCGCTCGCCTGGCTGCTGATCCGGGTCGGCCTCCGGCCGCTGGACCGGATGGGCGCGACGGCGGGCGCGATCGCCGCCGGAGACCTCTCGCGCCGCGTCAGCCCCGCCGAGTCGCGAACCGAGGTCGGCCGCCTCGGGCTCGCTCTGAACGCGATGCTCGGGCAGATCGAGGAGGCGTTCGACGAGCGCCAGGCCAGCGAGGATCGCCTGCGGCGTTTCCTCTCGGACGCCTCGCACGAACTGCGCACGCCGCTGACCTCGATCCGCGGCTACGCGGAGCTCTTCCGGATGGGCGCGACCGCGTCCGGCGCGGACACCGAGAAGGCGATGGCGCGGATCGAGGAAGAGGCGACGCGCATGGGCATCCTCGTGGAGGATCTGCTGGCGCTCGCGCGGCTGGATGAGATGCCTCGCAGCCGCCGCGAAGCGGTCGACCTGGAGGTGCTCGCGCGCGACGCCGCCGACGACACCCGCGCCGCCGCGCGCGACCGCGAGGTGACCGTCGCGGTCACCGGCGAGCACGTCGTCAGCGGCGACGCCTCGCAGCTTCGCCAGGTGCTCGCGAACCTGATGCGCAACGCGCTGACCCACACCCCGGCCGGCTCGCCGATCGAGCTGTCGCTGGCGGGCGCGAACGGGACCGTGGCGATCGAGGTGCGCGATCACGGCCCGGGCTTGGCGGAGGGCTCGCAGGGCAGCGTGTTCGAGCGCTTCTGGCGCTCGGAGGCGGGCCGTGAGCGCGGCAAGGCGGGCGCCGGCCTCGGACTCGCGATCGTCGCGGCGATCGTGGCGGCGCACGACGGCACCGTGGCCGCGCACAACGCGCCAGGCGGCGGGGCCGTGTTCACGATCGAGTTTCCGGCGCCGGCCGCGGCGTAGGAAGAGCCACGCCGACGGCCGCCGGCGCTCGCCCCTGGGCGCGCCGCAGGCGCGACCACGATCCCTAAGAGTTGATCCGGGAACTCCGCGTGAGAACTCTTAGGACTGGGCCGGGATCACGGCCGGGGCGCCGAACGCGACCAGGCATTCGGGCAGCGCCACGGAGCGGTCCTCGCGCTGGTGGTTCTCGAGCAGCGCGATGATCGTGCGGCCGGTTGCCACGGCGGTGCCGTTCAGCGTGGCGGCGGTGAGGGGACGGCCGCCGTCGGCCCGCACGCGGATGTCGAGGCGACGCGCCTGGAAATCGGTCGTGTTCGATGCCGAGGTCAGCTCGCGATAGCGCTGCTGGCCGGGCAGCCAGGCCTCGCAGTCGTACTTCTTGACGGCCGAGGAGCCGAGGTCGCCGACCGCGATGTTGACCACGCGGTAGGGGATCTCGAGCTCGCGCAGCAGCGACTCCTCGATCGCGAGGATCCGCTCGTGCTCGGCCGCGGCCTGCTCGAGCGTCGTGAAGACGAACATCTCGACCTTGTCGAACTGGTGCACGCGGAAGATCCCGCGCGTGTCCTTGCCGGCCGCCCCGGCCTCGCGGCGAAAGCATGAGGAGAAACCGGCGTAACGACGCGGCAGCGTGTCGGGCTCGAGGATCTCGCCGGCGTGAAGGGAGGCGAGTGCGACCTCCGAGGTGCCGACGAGGAACAGCTCGTCCGCCGGCAGGCTGTAGATCTGCTGCTCGCTGTCGGGCCACATGCCGGTGCCGTAGAGCGCGTGCTCGCGGACCAGCACGGGCGGGATCACCGGCTCGAAGCCCTGCGCGCGCAGGCGCTCGAGCGCCCAGCGCACCAGCGCCAGCTCCAGCATCACGAGATCGCCCTTGAGGTAGGCGAAGCGCGAGCCCGACAGGCGGGCGCCGGCCTCCATGTCGATCAGGCCGCCCGCCAGCTCGAGATGGTCGGCCGCCGGCCCTGGGCGCGGATCGCCGACCGTGCGGATCACGGTGTCCTCGTCGGCGGCGTCGGGCGCGGGCGGGTTCGGCAGCGCGATCATCGCCGCCTGCAGCTGCGCCTCGGTGTCTGCGAGCGCCACCGCCAGCTGCTTCTCGCGCTCCCCCGCCTCGCGCATCGCCGCGATCGCCTCGCTCGTGTCGGCGCCCTCGCGCTTGGCGGTCGCGATCGCCTCGGAGGCGGTGTTCTTGGCGGCGCGCAGCCCCTCGAGCTCCGGCAGCAGGGTGCGCCGGCGGGCATCGAGTTCGAGCACCGCTTCGACGCCCGCGGCCGCCGCCGCTCCCCGCCGCGCCAGGGCGGCGCGAACGGCGCCCGGGTCCTCGCGGATCAGCCGGATGTCGAGAACCGCAGGCTCCTAACGCGCCAGCGCTGCGATTTGGCTGCCGGCATGGCGACCAGGCGGGTCGTGCGACGTTTGTGGACGACCCACTGCTAGCCCGAACAGGAGTTGCTCGAACCGATCGTCGGCGTGTGCGGAGCCTCGAGGCCGGCGTACTTCGCCAGGAAGCGCGCGACCGCGGTCGCGTCGGAGCCGATGACGATGTTCTGAGGCATGATCTGGCCCGAGAATCCACCGTTTTCGATCGCGTAGAGCACGCAGGCGTAGCCCTCCCTGCGGTAGTTGAAGTTCGGTCCGTTCGTTCGCAGACGGCCCTGCACCGAGCTTGCCGAGCCCTCCGCGCCGACGAGCGCCAGCGTGTGGCAGCCCGAACAGTGCGTGGCGAACAGCTCCGCTCCGGTCCGGTAGGGGCTCGTCTTCGCCACGTTGATGCCCTGCGAGCCGCAGGCGCTGATCATGAGCGCCGCGGCGGCGCCGACCGCCACGGTCCTTGCGATCTGTGCTGGTGAAGCCATGCGGGCGCAGATCATATGGGCACGGCAGCACAAACGCCGCCGCAATCTGACGCGGCGCTGAAGGAGCAGGCCGGGCGCGCGTCGAAGTAGACGCCACCCGGCGTCGGTGCAAGACGGTCGCCCTGTTTCCTCGCGATCGATCCTTACGGCGGCAACCGATGCCGACGCCGGGTTCAACCCTCATCCGGGCGCCCCGCGTTTGGGGCCGCGAGGGCCGCAGCGAGCGGGCCGCCGAGCCGCGCACGCCCATCGCAGCGGCCTCACCAGGTGCCGGCCGCGCGCAGCGCGAGCACGCAGACGACCAGTGCGGCGAGCGCCATCACGCCCATCTCACGGCGCAGGATCGCCGTCACGATTGCCTGCTGCTCGGCCGCCGGCAGCGTCGCGACCGCCTGCGCGTCGTCGAGGTCGTCGCGCGCGAGAACCTGGTCGGCCGCGACGAGCCGCAGCTGCTCGGCGACGAAGCCGATCGCGACCGGCAGCAGCGCGTAGAGGTAGTAGAGGCTGCTCGACGGGTGGCGATGCTCGAGGACCAGGACGGCGACGAGGACCGCGTAGGCGAGGGCGAGGCCCTGCCCGGCGCGCACGCCGAGCCAGAATTCGCGGCTCGGCGCGAAGCGGTACCAGCGCGCCGCGCCGTAGCAGGCGACCAGGCCGTTGGCGACGGCGACGGCCACCGCGCCCCAGATCGCGAGCTCACGCCAGCCCATGGACCTCGGCGCGC
This sequence comes from Solirubrobacteraceae bacterium, assembly GCA_049517155.1. GTDB lineage: Bacteria > Actinomycetota > Thermoleophilia > Solirubrobacterales > Solirubrobacteraceae > Palsa-513. The sequence goes on along the minus strand of JBEKSK010000163.1, from coordinate 1,650 downwards.
CTCGATATCGAGCGATTTGCCACTAAGTAACACTCCGTCACAAACATCGGGGGTAGTGATATAACAGCCCGCTGTGATCCGAACCTATCTGCCCGCGATCGTCTTCCTTGCGCTCGGGGCGATCGTAGGCACCACCTTCGCCGTGCTGAACGCCGCGTTCGGCCCGCGACGGCGCATCCCCGCCAAGACGCAGCCCTATGAATGCGGGCTGCCGTCGGAGATCAAGCGCGGCTTCCGCTTCGGGATCAGCTTCTACCTGATCGCGATGCTGTTCATCCTCTTCGACATCGAGACGATCTTCCTCTACCCGATCGCCGCCGAGCTGCGGGCCTACGGCACCTTCGCGCTCGGCGAGCTGATCACCTTCGTGGTGCTGCTGGCCGTCGCCTTCGCCTATGTCTGGCGCCGCGGAGCACTCGAATGGCGCTGACGCGCGAACCGATCGAACCGGGCAGCCTGCGCGCCCGCCAACTGCTCGCGCGCGACATGCTGCGCGGGGATCTCGAGGGATTCGAGCTCGAGCAGCACGTGGAGCAGTCGCTGCTTCTGACCACGCTCGACAAGGCGGTCGCCTGGGGGCGCTCGAACTCGATCTACCCGGCGACCTTCGGTCTCGCCTGCTGCGCGATCGAGATGATGTCGGTCGTCGCGGCGCGCGTGGACATCGCGCGCTTCGGCTGGGAGGCCTTCCGGGCCTCACCGCGCCAGGCCGACCTGCTGATCCTCTCCGGCCGCGTCTCAATCAAGATGGCGCCGGTCGTGCGGCGCATTTACGACCAGATGCTCGAGCCCAAATGGGCGATCGCGATGGGCGCCTGCTCCTCCTCGATGGGCGTCTTCAACAACTACGCGATCGTGCCAGCCGACAAGTTCATGCCGATCGACGTCCACGTCCCGGGCTGCCCGCCGCGTCCCGAAGCCCTGATGCACGGCATCCTCAAGCTGCGCAAGATGATCCAGGACGACCCCGACATGGGCTGGCGCGAGCGCTACGACGCCGAGGGGACCGAGGAGGTCCTCGAAGGCGCGGAGCCGGCCGGTGCCTGACCAGGTCGGACTCGAGCTGATCGCCGGCCAGCTCGCCTCCCAGATCCCCGGCGCGGTCCGCGAGACGACCTTCTTCCGCGGCCGGGGCAGCGTGGAGATCGCCCCCGCCACCGTGCGTGGCGTGCTGGCGAGCCTGCGCGCCGATCACGGCTACCGCGCGCTGATGAGCGTGCACGGCGTCGACTACTACCCGCAGGAGCCCCGCCTCGGCGTGCATTACGAACTGCTCGACATGGAGCGCGTGGATCGCCTCACCGTCAAGCTCCGCGTGCCGCTCGCGGAGCCCAGCGTCGAGTCGGTGACGCCCGACTGGCCGACCGCCGACCATCAGGAGCGCGAGGTCTACGACATGTTCGGCGTGATCTTCGAAGGGCACCCGGACCTGCGGCGGATCCTGATGCCCGAGGACTACGAGGGCCACCCCCAGCGGCGCGACTTCCCGATCGGCGGCGAGCCGGTGCTGTTCACCCACAACGACGCGACCAGTCCGGGCTGGACCCGATGAGCACGCGCTCGCGCTACCGAACACAGGTGGAGTCGATCACGCTCTCGCCGCTCGAGGTGAAGATCGCCGCCCAGCGCGGCGGCGAGACGACCGAGCTG
>JBEKSK010000162.1:0-6249 GCA_049517155.1 Solirubrobacteraceae bacterium | reverse complement strand
TCCAATTCACAGGTATTAACCGAAAACCGTGGCATCCGCGCGGTGGGGAGGCCATCCCGCTAGGCTCCCGAATATGTACGGCGTGGGGCTTGCGGTCCTGAGCGGTCGATGCCTGACCGAAGCAGTTGCGGTCCCTGAGCTCAAACGGAGGTCAACGTGAATCAGCTGCCGGATCTCGACGATTGCAGGGCGGCCGCGCGCACGATCGAGCGACAGATCCACCGCACGCCGATGTTCTCGTCGCGGAGCCTGCGCGAGATCGTGGGTTGCGAGGTCCACCTCAAGGCGGAGCTTTTCCAGCGCACCGGCTCATTCAAGCTGCGCGGGGCGATCAACCGCGTGGCGGCACTCAGCGAGGCTGAGCGCGGGCGCGGCGCCGTCACCGTGTCGGCCGGCAACCACGCCCAGGCGGCTGCGCTGGCGTGCGCGCTCGCCGGCGTCGATCTCCTGGTCTTCATGCCGCGCAGCGCCAGCGCGGTCAAGGTCGCGGCAACCCGCGGTTACGGCGCCGCCGTGGACCTCGACTCGGCGGACGGCGCGGAGGCCTTCGCACGGATGTACAGCTTCGCGGAGCAGAGCGGGCGCACGGTGCTGCAGCCGTTCGATGACCCGCGGGTGATCGCCGGCGCCGCGACGGTGGGGCTGGAGATCTGCGAGGAACTCGCCGCCCCGGGCATCGTCGTGCTCGTGCCGGCCAGCGGCGGCGGACTGTTGTCGGGCGTGGCGATCGCGGTCAGGGCGCTGGCGCCCGCCGCCCGCGTCGTTGCGGTGCAGCCCGCGGCGAGCGCCTCGCTGCTTGCGTCGCGACCGCCGGCGCGGGTGGCGGCGGCGCCACCACGCCCGCCCGGTGGCACGACCATCGCCGATGCGCTGACGGCGCCGGCGATCGGCGAGCTGAACCTGCGCGTGTGCGCCGAGTACGTCGACGAGGTCGTGCATCTGAGCGAGCAGGAGATCCGTGACGGCATGCGCTTCATCTACGCGCGAGCCAAGCTCGCCTGCGAGGCGGGCGCCGCGGTGGGCGTGGGCGCACTCCTGGCCGGGAAGGTCTCGGAGCTCGGCACAGGACCGGTGGTCGCAGTGATCTCCGGCGGCAACATCACCCCGCAGGCCGCCGCCGGCGTGCTCGCGGAAGCCTGATCGGCTCGCTCGTGCGAATCCCGCCCCTCGCCTCTCGTTGCGGTTGGACCGCAGGATCGGGCGCCGCGGCAACCGCTTTGCGGCGCGCAGTTGTCATGCTTCGCTCATGACCCGGCGGCCGATTCACTCCTGGCTGATGGACATGGACGGTGTGCTCGTGCGCGAAGAGGAGGCGATTCCCGGCGCCGACCGCTTCCTCGCCCGCCTGCGCGAGCGCGGCACCCCCTTCCTGGTGCTGACGAACAACTCGATCTACACGCGCCGGGACCTCTCGGCCCGGCTGGGGGCCAGTGGCCTGGACGTTCCCGAGGAGGCGATCTGGACCTCGGCGCTGGCCACCGCACGGTTCCTCGAGGGCCAGCGGCCGCAGGGCACGGCGTTCGTCATCGGCGAGGCCGGCCTGACCACGGCGCTGCACGACGCCGGCTACACGCTGACCGATCGCGCTCCCGACTACGTCGTGCTGGGCGAGACGCGGACGTATTCGTTCGAGCGGATCACTCTCGCGATCCGCCTGATTCTCGCGGGAGCCCGCTTCATCGCGACCAACCCCGACGCCACCGGCCCGAGCACTGACGGCCCGACCCCGGCGACTGGCTCGGTCGCGGCGCTGATCAGCCGCGCGACCGGCGTCGAGCCCTACTTCATCGGCAAGCCCAACCCGCTGATGATGCGCTCGGCGCTGAACGCGATCGACGCGCACTCCGAGACCGCCGCGATGATCGGCGACCGCATGGACACCGACATCGTGTCCGGGCTCGAGGCGGGTATGGAGACGATCCTCGTGCTGACCGGGATCACGACGCGCGAGGACGCCGAGCAGCATCCCTACCGCGCCGGACGCATCGTCGACTCCGTGGCCGACCTGCTCGACGAGCTGGACTGACGCTGCGATGCGCGCCGCTGCGCCACTGCTGAGCGACCGCTTCCTCGCCGCGGTCGCCCTCGCCGCGAAGCTCCACCCCGGCAGGCGGCTCGGCACTGAGATTCCCTACATGGCGCATCTGCTCGTGGTCACCGGCCTGGTGCTCGAGGATGGCGGCGGCGAGAGCGAGGCGATCGCGGCACTGCTGCACGACAGCGTCGAAGACGGCGGCGGCCGCCCGCTGCTTGGCCAGATAGAACGCGAGTTCGGGCCGGACGTGGCGATGATCGTCGCCGCCTGCTCCGACACGCTCGAAGCTGACGACCCGCGTCCCTGGCGCGAGCGCAAGGCGAGCTATCTCGAGCACCTGCCGAGCGTGACCGACGACGCCGTGCTGCGCGTCGTCCTGGCGGACAAGGTGCACAACGCCCGCTCGATCGTGCGCATCTACCGCGACGAGGGGCACGAGCTGTGGGAGCGCTTCACCAACAAGACCGCCGACGACCAGCTCTGGTACTACGGCGAGCTGCTGCGATTCTTCAGCGCCCGCCGGCCCGGGCCGCTCGTCGAGGATCTGTCGCGGGCGGTCGAGGAACTCGAGGAGCTCGTGATCGCCGACCCCCCGACCTGGCCGTCGCGCCCGGGCGCCGTCGCGCTCGGCGCGCCGTGAACGCGACTCGCTGAGCGCTGCGGCGGGCCCTTCGGGCGCGCCGCGCCGGCTAGCTCTTTGGCGTCAGTGCGACGATCGGGATCAGGCGCTCGGTGTTGGCCTGGTACTCGGCGAACTGGGGCATGCGCTCGACCTGGCGGTCATAGATGCGGTCGCGCTCGGCGCCGGTGATCTCCGCCGCGGTGACGTCCACCATCTGGTCGCCGACCTCAATGTGGACGTCGGGGTTGGCCATGAGGTTGTGATACCAGCCGGGATTGTTCGGCGCTCCGGCCTTCGAGGCGAAGATGACGTAGCGCCCGCCGTCGTCAAGGTAGACGACCGGGGTCGTGTAGTGCGTGCCCGACTTGGCGCCGTCGGTGTGCAGGAGCAGCAGCGTCGCGCCCTCAAATGGCCCCCCGACGCGGCCGGCGTTGGCACGGAACTCCTCGATGATTCGAGTATTGAAATCGGGCTCGGCCATGGCTTCTCTCCTTGCTGAGGGCTGTCGAAGCGAGCGTATCGGAGAGCGAGGCCTCGGTGGCCAACCTCACCGGGCTCGCCACGGTCGGCCGCGGGGCGCTCGAGAAGCCCGTCGGCGCGATGCCCGAATGGGCGACGGCGCAGGGCGCGCCGGGACTCGAGCGCGCACTGGCGCTCGGACGCCCGCGGTGGCTGACAGCGCTCCCAAAGTGCCCGTGCTCGCCGCCCCCAAGCCCTGCAGGCGTCAAACGAAGCGGAGAGGGCGGGATTCGAACCCGCGATGGAGTTTAACCCCCATACTCGCTTAGCAGGCGAGTGCCTTCAGCCGCTCGGCCACCTCTCCGCGGATCGCCCAGTGTAGAGCGCCGCACGGCCGTGCGATCATCCGAGGGACCGGAGGGGTGGCAGAGCGGTTGAATGCGACGGTCTTGAAAACCGTTGTGCGGGCAACCCCCGCACCCAGGGTTCGAATCCCTGCCCCTCCGCTCGCCGGTCGCCGACGCCACACGGCTGGCGAGCGCCAACGTAAAGCAGCCACGCAACCCCGGGGCTGTTGATGCCCGCGGCGCCGCCCTCCATGCGGGAGGGCGGCGCGGGTCAGGCCCGGGGTGAGGGCGGGATGCCCTCACCGCGCTCCTACCTCAACGAAACGGTGACAGGAACGCCAGCTCCAAAACGAGCTTGAGGGCGTCCGGTGTGCCGAGCCCGCTGGCCAGGTCGTAGCCGGGTCCGGCGTTGAAGCCCGTGACCGTGAAGGTCCCGGGGTCCTCGGGTCCGGCGTTGGTGAACGACACGGTGTTGTTGCCGCTGGTGATGTCGGTGAGCCCGGACGCCGGCCCGTCGCCGAAGGCGTAGAGAGTCGGGTTGAGCAGGCCCAGCCAGTGGTGGGCGGTCTGGTCGGCGATCGCGACTATGCCCGAGAACAGCGGCGAAGCCTCGCTCGTGCCGCCGATGATGTACCAGCCGGGGACGATCCCCTCACCGTCGGTGGAGGTGAACCCGAGGTACACGTTCGCGCCACCATCGACCGCCGCGCTCATGCTCACATCCGGCGCGCCGCGCCGGGATCCGACCACCGAGGCGACCGAGTTCTGGTAGTAAGGCCGGCTGAAAACGGTCGACAGGCCACCGCCGCCCGAGCACGGGCCTCCACACACGTCAAACGGGTCGTTCCAGACGTTGTCCGGCGCGGTGCGCGCACCGAAGGCGTTCAGATGCAGTTGCGTGCCACCAACCGAGGTGACCAGCGGATCGCTGGACGGCCAATCGATTGCGCGGAACGGGAAGTAATCCGTCTCGTCCAGTTCGTCGTCCGTCGCGCCCGCATCACCGGATGCCGCGAGCACGGTCACGTTGTTGGCTGCCGCGTTGATATAGGCGCTTCGCTGCCCCAGGAGCTGGGCCGGCGACGTGAAGGTCTGCTCGGTCGCCCCGAAGCTCTGCGTGATCACGCCCGCAAGATGGTGGTTGATGACGTAGTTCTCCGCCGCCACGATCTGCGGAATGCCGGTGATTCCCTCGGTCTCGCTGACCGGCGTCTCGACGAGCAGGATATTGGCGCCGGGCGCCATCGCGTGGGCGTATTCGACGTCCAGCGAGGTCTCGATCGCCCAGCCGACGAAGTCCGTGCTCGAGTAGTCAAACGTCGGCACCGGGCCGTCGGGCTGGATGATGTTGAACGACGGGGGCGGCGGCAGGTGGTTTTCGCTGTCGAAGGTCGCCAGGTCGCTCTGGATCGTCGGTGAACCGTAGGAGTCGACGATCGCGATCGTCTGGCCGGCGCCGTTCAGTCCGGCGAGGTAGAGCAGGGGCAGGCCGTATGCCCGCTCGAGCTGGCTGGGGTTGTAGCAGGCGATCCCGAAGTTCGCCTCGCATTGCGCCGTTGTCGGCGGCTGCGCGAAGACATGCGGAAACAGGTGGTGCAACGGGGCCGCTGAGGCGGAGACAGTCCCGCCCGCCATCACCGCGGCGCTCGCCGCGACGGTTCCAATCAGCGCTGCCAGACCCTTGGCGTGCAAGACGACCTCCTTTGTCGACGAACGACCGGAACGATCGCGCCATTGAACCACAGGCCAGAACGGGCTTGCAAGTACTTTGGGCGCATTGGCCACGGCTGCCTTCGCCTCCCCGCCGATGCGGCGAAACCCGTCGGCGTCGACGGACTCGCGGCGGGGGGGTGGTGCAGGTTGGGCGCGGCGGCGACCCCGGGCGCGGGGACCCTCCGGCGCGCACGTGAACTACCAGCCCTGTGGCGGGCGCTCGGCCGCGCCGCTCGTCGGCGCCGCCGCAGGCTCTCTAGACTGCTTCGCTCACGCGCCCGTAGCTCAGCTGGATAGAGCGTCGGTCTACGGAACCGAAGGTCGGGAGTTCGAATCTCTCCGGGCGCGCTAGAAAAGCCAGCAAACGTGGTCTTTTCGTGTGTTAGGCCTCAGGACCACGGAGGAATGTGTCCCCAATATGTCCCCGGAGCGCGCTACCCCGGGGGTCTATGGAGGGCCTGAACCGATCGCCGAGGCCGGTCGGTTCTCGCGCGGTGCGGCGGCGCGACTGGACGGGGTGCGGCACTCCTCGACGGTAAGCCGCTTGGATGCGAGTTGAGTCGGCGCACGGTTTCAAGTTGGCGGAGGTCAGTGATCCGCGGGTTCTCGCGGCTTTGGCGCGGGTCGATGGGATGAGCGACGAGGACCTCCGGGTGCTTTGCGCGCGGTGAGGATCCGATGGTCGTCGAGGGCTCGGAGGCGATCATCGCCGGGCGTCGAGTGACTGAGCGCCAGGCCAGCTGAACGCGCTGGCCGGCAGGCTTGGATGAGCGAGCCGCGGCCGACCGACAAGCCAAACAGCGAGAGTCCGGGGTGGCTGCCGATGATCGGGAACTGCCGCAGCGCGGCGTTGACGATCGACTGCGAGTGTGATGACGCGTTCGCGCGTCAGCGTTTCGGAGGTGATGTAAAGGCCCCGGGTGCTCAGGTGGTCGTGACTGGCACTCGGTCGAGCGCCTGCGCGATCGCCGGACCAACGTAGGATCCACTTGCCTCTTGTCCGAGGTCGTTGTGCGAGCCGGACACGTCGACGATCTCCAGCGCGTTGCCGACGAACTCGCTCCAGCCGCGAT
>JBEKSK010000161.1:0-6319 GCA_049517155.1 Solirubrobacteraceae bacterium | reverse complement strand
TCGCCGGCGTTGGCTGCGAGCCACTCGTGGTCGCCCGGCGTGATCCCGTAGCAGAGGACGTGCACCGCCTGGGGCTCGCCGCGAAAGTTCGCCGTCAGCTCCTCGGAGATGAAGGCGTCCGGGAACTCGGCCAGCTCGAGCGCGCCGTCGATGGTGTCGTGGTCGGTGATCGTCACGAAGTCCATTCCCCGCCGCTTGGCGAGCTCGTAGACCTCGGCCGGGGGGGTTGCGCACTCGGGCAGCCCGAGCGCGCGCTGCACGCCCAGGCGAGAGACGGCGGAGGCGCTCGAGTGGCAGTGGAGATCGACGCGGGTGCAGGCGCCCGCGGACCGCTCGTTCTGTGTCGTTGTCATACACCCAAGATTCGGCTGCAAAACGCGACTTTCTGTGACCAGGCGGTGAACACCCCGGCGCGCTATCAGGATCTTCACCTCGCCCGCCGGCCGCACTGCTGTGATGCGCGTGCGAGTCTGACCAGCTCGCGGCGAGCTCTCGAACAGGCTGACCCCGCGGGTCGCGCACGAGGGCTTCTCTCAGCCGGCGCCCTGGGCTCGAATCAGCTGAGCCCGGGGCGTAGGCTGTCTGCCCGCGGGGCGCCCGGGATTCGCGGGCCGACGGCGCCCGCTGTCGCGGTCAGTCGAGTGCGAGCTCGAGTGCCGCGATCGTCTCCGGCGAGGGCGCCTGCGGAATGCCGTGCAACAACAGGAAACGCGGATTGGCCTGGGTCAGCCGCCACGCCTGGACCGACGAGGCGCCGGCGCGCTGGGCGAGTACGAAGCCGAGCGCGAGCGTGTGATCGCGAGTCCCCGGGTGGCCGTCGGAGGCGATCAGGTAGGCGAGGCCGGCGCGCAGCAGGCTGACGGCCGACTCCTGCACCGCGAGTCCGTTGTTACCGAGCAGCGAGCACACATTCACCTGCGCGAGCGCGCCGGTCGCGAGCAGCCTGCGCAGCGCCGCCACGCCGGCGGGCGTGGCGGCTCCGGCGGCGCGCTCGGGGTGGGCGATCACGGCGCCGAAGCCGCGGCAGCGGAGCGCGTCGTAATCGGCTGCGAAGGCCGCGTCGAGACCGCGGAACGGTGCCTCCAGGAGCAACCAGCGACTGCCGGCGGGCCCCTGGGCGATCAGGTCGAGCTCGGCGTCGCTGCACTCGCGCGCGTAGCGCGCGTCGAGTTCGCCGCCGGGGCGTACGCGAACGCCGATCGAGTGCTCTTCGAGCAACAGCGCGAGTCTGGCTACCCGCTCCGGAATCGTGGAGATGTCCAGCGGCCAGTGGCGGTTGACGTGCGGTGTGACGGTGACGTCGCGGACGCCTTCTGCGGCGAGCCGACGGGCGTGCGCGAGCGCTGCGGCCTCGTCAGCTGCGCCGTCGTCCACGCCGGGAAGCAGGTGGAGGTGCAGATCGACATAAGACATGAGGCTTTCCTCTCTTTCTGGCGGCGGATCTTCGGTGCCCGCCAAGCGATCGTTGCTATGGTCGTTTTCCGCACGGTAGCAGGCTGTTCTGCTCCGCCTCCGCGGTTTCACGGCTTTGTCACAACCGAGCGACGAGCAGCCAGCGGCACCGCCGACGCCCGAGCGCCGGGGCGAGCGGCTGCGCGAATTCGGGGCGGCGCTCGGCCTCTCGCCGCAGGCCGTGCGGCGCGCGCGGATCCAGCTGCTGGTGCTGGCGCCGCTGTTCGCCGGGGTGATCCTCGTGTGGGATTACCGCGAGGAGCTGTTCGGGCTGGCGGCGTCCTGTGCGCACGGCCAACACGGCTCGAGTTGCCGGTCCGCCACGGCGGCGGTGCAGGTGGTCGTGGTCCTGGCGCTCGTGATCGTCGGCTGGGCGCTCGCGCGCGATTTCGTCCGCGGCCTCGAGCCGTTCCTGTTCCGCCGGCTGGACGAGGCGAGCACGGGCACGGCCGGCTTCGTGATCCGCCTGGTCGCGATGCTCGCGGCGATCATCGTCGCACTCACGATCGCCGGCGTGGGGCTGACGGCGATCGCGATCGGCGCCTCGTTCTCAGCGGTCGTCTTCGGCCTCGCCGCACAACAGACGCTCGGCAACCTGATCGCGGGAATCGTGCTGCTCAGCGCGAGGCCGTTTCGCGTCGGCGATCGCGTTCGCCTGCAGGGCGGGCCGCTCGCCGGCCGGGTCGAGGGGGTCGTGGCGTCGCTCGGCCTGCTCTACACGACCGTCAACTCGGGCGACGATCCGGTGCTGGTGCCCAACAGCGTCGTGCTCGCCGTGTCGATCAGCCCGCTGCGCGAACCGGAGGCCGTCAGCCTGACCGTGCGGCTGCGCTCGGGCGTCACGCCGATCGAGCTCCAGCGCAGCATCGAGTCGGCCCTGACGGTGGCGGTCCGCCGCCATCCGAGCGTCACGCTCGAGGAGCTCGACGGCAGCGAGATGGTCGTGACCGTCAGCGCGACGCCGCGTGTCGCCGCCGATGGCGGGGCGCTGGCGGCCGAACTGCTCGAGGTGCTCAACCGCGAGATCGGCGAAGCCGGCGCCCACGAGACCGGCGCTGCGCCGGTCGCTCAGCCCTTCGACACGTAGCGGGCGTAGAGCTCGCTGTCGTGCGCGAGCAGCATGCGCAACTCGAGCGCCAGCGGCGTCGCCGGTGCGTCGCCGTTCAGCAGCGCCCCGGCGCCCGGCGTGTCGCCGACCAGCTGCGGCGAGATCGCGAGGAACAGCTCATCGATCAGCGACTCGGCTGCGAGCGAGGCATTGAGTGAGGGTCCGCCCTCGCAAACGATCAGGTGCGTGTCGTAGCCCTTGTGCAACTCCGCTAGCGCGGTCCGCATGCTGGCGGTGCGGATGTAGTCGACGCGCGCACGGCAATGGGGGATGTCGCCGGTCGCGGGCGTCACGATCACGATGCGCGAATCGCGGTCGTCGAGCAGCGGCAGGGTCGGGTCCAGATCGAGGCGGCGGGAGACGATGACGGCGAGCGGCTGCGCGGAGAGCCCGCCGCGTTCGCGCTGCTCGCGGACGGCGGGGTCGCGGATCACCGGCCCGTAGCGCTCGACGCGCGCGGTGCCGGCCCCCACCATGACCGCGTCGGCGCGGGCGCGCAGCGCGTGAAAGAGCGCCCGGTCGGCGGGTCCTCCGAGCGCGCCCGAGCGGCCGTTCACGGCGATCCGCCCATCAACGCTCGCGATCATGTTCAGCACGACGCGCAGATCGCGGTCGCCGTCCACGCGCCAGGTAATCAGCGCCTCATCGGCGGTGACTGTCGCGCGTGGGGAGTCCGGAGAGATCAGGCTGACGAAGCGCGGGGCCTCGTCGGTCTTCGCCGCAGGCACTACTCGTCAGGATCGAATGTCAGCGCGGCGGAGTTGATGCAGTAGCGCAATCCCGTCGGGTTGGGGCCGTCGTCGAACACGTGCCCGAGGTGCCCCTCGCATGTCGAGCACAGCGCCTCGGTGCGGCGCATGAACAGGCTGCGATCCTCCTCGGTGCTGACGGCGTCGGCGGTGCTGGGCTGCCAGAAGCTCGGCCAGCCGGTGCCGGAGTCGAACTTTGCCTCGGAGCGGAACAACTCCGTGCCGCAACCGGCGCAGCGATAGGAGCCGGAGGCCTTGTTCGCGTTGAGCTCCCCGGTGAACGGGCGCTCGGTTCCCTTGCGGCGGAGCACGTCGTAGCGCTCGGGTCCAAGCTCCGCGCGCCACTCCTCGTCGGTCTTGTGCAGCTTCTCGCTCATTGCTGGAGCGTAGCGGGTCGCGCAAAAGTGACGTGTGAATTGCTTGCGCCCGCGCTGTGACGTGCTACCGTCACGCGGGAAAGACGCCGGTGAGTGCCGGCGAAGGCAGTGCGAGCGCTCGCAGGTCGAAGCTTTTCAAGCGTCCTCCGCGTCGCAGCAAGCACAGACACCGACAGTGGAGGAACGCAATGCCTACGGGCACCGTCAAGTGGTTCAGCGACGACAAGGGATTCGGTTTCATCACGCCCGATGACGGCGACAAGGATCTCTTCGTCCATCACACCGGGATCGTCGGCGAGGGATATCGCTCGCTACAGGAGGGGGCCAAGGTGTCCTTTGACGCCGAGGCCGGCGACAAGGGGCCGAAGGCGGTCAACGTCGTCCCGCTGTAGTGAGAACGACTGAGCGACTCACAGTTTCCTGAAGCGTCCGGAGCCCGCCCGCATGGCGGGCTCCGCTGGTTGTGAGGCGCGTGCGCGGGCTCGCCCGGCGATGCCGGCAGCCGGCGGCCGGCGAGACGGCGCCCGATATCCTCCGGACGGTCCGGCGCGCAGCGGCGGACCGTGCTCCATCCAGATGTCGATCGAAGCGACACACCGCACCGGACGCTTCGCCGTCGCCGCTCCGGCGCCGGCGGCCGAGCCCCTAGCGCCGGCCGGCCCGGCGCTGGGTCGTGCCGGCGGCAATCGCACCACGGCGCAGCGCCCGCCAGGTCCGTGGGCTCCTGGCCTCGCGCGGCTGACGCTCGCGGGGACCGCGGCGGCGGTCGCGCTGGCGGTGATGATCCTCGGCAGCCTGCTGCTGGTCTCGCTCGCCGCTTCGCATCCCGGGATTCTCGTGCCGGTGGCCGAACACAGCAGCTACCCGATGTGGATCGCCGGTCCGACCGGGTTCCTGACGAACTGGTTCAGTCCCACCGCGCGCGACGAGCGGGTGCTCTTCACCGTCCTGATCGCGACGATGCTGGTCGCGTACCTGGTCGCGGTCTACGCGGCCCCGCGGCTGCGTGCCGGTTGGGTCCTGGGGGCGATCGTCGTACTGCATCTGATCTTCTTGCTCTCGCCGCCGCTGACGCTCAGCGACGTCTTCAACTACCTCAACTACGGGCGCATGGAGGCGGTCTACCACCTGAACCCCTACGTCACGATTCCCGCGCTCGAGCCGCACGCCGACCCGACCTTCCTGCTCAGCAACTGGCACGGTCTGCTGAGCCCCTACGGGCCGCTGTTCACCGTCTTCACGATGGCGCTGGTGCCGCTGGGCGTCGCCGGCTCCTTCTGGGCAATGAAGCTGACGCTGATGCTGGCGAGCCTCGGGACCGTGTTGCTCGTGTACCGCTGCGCCCAGTTGCTCGGGCGCAACGCGCTGGCGGCCGCGCTGATCGTCGGCATCAACCCGATCGTGCTCGTGTGGGGACTCGGCGGCGACCACAACGACTTCCTGATGACGTTCCTGCTCGTGCTCGGCTTCTGGCTGCTCCTGCGCGCCGACGCGCTGCGCGTGGGCAGGCGCGCCCGCCCCGCTCCTGACGACGTTCTTGGCGGTTCGGGCGGCCGGCTCAGACGGGCCTGGGCCTCACTCGACGGGATGCCAAGACCGCTGGTGCGGGGCGAGCCCGCGGCGTGGATGGAGATCGGCGCCGGCGCCACGCTCGTCGCCGCGGTGTCGATCAAGGCCTCCGCCGCCGTCCTGATCCCGGTCGTCGTCGCAGGCGCGGCCCGGCGGATCCGGGTGCTGGTCGGCCTGCTGCTCGGCCTCGCGGCGGCTGTTGCGATGACGATCTTCGCCTTCGGCGTGAACCTGCCAGACGTAGGTCAACAGGACCACCTCGTCGTGCCGGACGGGATTCCAAACCTGCTCGGCCTGGCGCTCGGTTTCGGCGGGTACACCTCGCAGATGCGCGCCGCGCTGACGCTGGCACTCGTCGGTGTGATCGTCGCCTCCTCGATCTGGGTCTGGCGGACCAGGCGCTGGCTGACCGCCTGCGGGGTCGTGAGCCTGGCGCTGCTGCTGACGCTCGGCTGGACGCTGCCGTGGTACATCCTCTGGCTGCTGCCGTTCGCGGCACTCTCGCGCTCGCGCGGGCTGCGGATCGCCGCGGTCGTGTTCGGTGTGTACATCTATCTGGCCTGGATGCCCTACTCGGCGGAGATCCTCGGCTTCCTGCACATAAACCCGGCGAACACCAACCTCGGCGCTCAGGAGACGAACTTCATGCAAGCGCTGCTGTTCTGAACGTGGCGGTCCATCCGCGCCAGCCGACCAGCACCGATGAGGAGCTGTTCGCGGCCGAGCGAGGGACGGTCGTCGCGCTGCGCTCCGACAGCGAGCGGATCGCGCTGATCGGTGCTGAGCTCGCATACGGATTCGAGGCGCTCGGCGACATCGGCCCGGCGGTGTCGGTGTTCGGCTCGGCGCGGACCCGGAGCGAGGACCCGGCCTACGAGCGGGCGCGCGTGCTGGCCAACGGTCTCGCGTCGGCGGGCTTCGCGATCATCACCGGTGGCGGCGGCGGCAGCATGGAGGCCGCGAACCGGGGGGCACAGGAGGGCGGCGGCCGCTCGATTGGGCTGAACATCGAGCTCCCGCACGAGCAGGTGCCCAACCGCTTCGTCGATCTCGGACTGGACTTC
>JBEKSK010000160.1:0-6347 GCA_049517155.1 Solirubrobacteraceae bacterium | reverse complement strand
AGGCGGTACCAGCTGCCCTCCTCCACGGGGCCCTCGGCCCGCCTGCGCGCCCGCTGCAGGCGTTCCGGCGACAGCGCGTTGATGCGGGGTCCCAGCAGTGTCAGCACCGCGCCGAGCGGGATCAGGGCTGCCGTCGCGGCGAAGACCGTCACGATCGCCGCCGCGATCCCCATCGAGGAGAGCATCGGCTGCGGGAAGACCAGCAGCGACAGCAGCGCGACCGAGACGGTGAGCGACGAGAACGCGACGGTGCGACCGGCTGTGCCGAGTGTCCGCTCGAGCGCCTCGGAGCAGTGGCCGCAGCGGGCGAGCTCCTCGCGGTAGCGGTACACGACGAACAGCGAATAGTCGATCGCGAGCCCCAGTCCGAGTCCCGTGACGAGGTTGAGGGAGTAGACCGAGAGCGAGGTCACCTGCGACAGCGCGCGCATGATCAGCAGGCTCCCGGCCACGGCGATCGCTCCCACCATCAGCGGAAGCGACGCCGCGACCAGCCCGCGGAAGGCGATCAACGACAGCAGCAGGAGGATGGAGAAGGCGATCAGCTCGACCTGGGGAAGCTGGGAGGCGATCGCGTCGTCGAGCTGGCTGAACGTGAGCTGGCTGCCGCCCACCGTGACGCCCTTCACGCTGCGCAGATCGCGCTTGATCGCTTCGGCGGCGGCGGTCGCGGCGCCATCTGAGGCGTGGACGGCGAAGAAGCCGAGAATGATCGTCTCGTGGGCGTCCTTCGAGAGCAGCACGGCCGGGTGGCGGGTCGCAAGGATGCTCACGACGTTTGCCACGGCCGCCTGCGAACGGATCTCGCGCACGACACGCGAGACCACGGCCCGGCCCGGCCTCGCCGCGACTGCTCCCGGGGTGCGAACGAGCACGAGCAGCTGCGGCTCCGACGAGACGCCGGTGGCAGCCTCGATCTGGCGCTGGGCAACTGCACTCGGGGCGTTCGGGTCCGAACTTCCGCCGTCGCTCAGCGATCCGACCACGCCGGCGCCGATCACACCGGCGGCGACGGTGAATACGACCGTGGCCACGAGTACGAGGCGTGCGCGTCGATGGATGAATTCAGCTAGTGCGTGCAAGGCTCAGGGTCGCCCGACCGAACTGCCTCGGGTCGGGGGCGACACCGCCAGCGCGATCACGACACGTCCACCCGACTCATCGGACAGATCTGCAACCAAGCTTAGCCAGGGCGCGGTGCGGGCAAGCCGGCTTCCCGCCGCGCTCGCCGCGGGCCGTGGCGCTAGGGTGAGCCCAACGAGAGGAAGGACGCACGATGGCGGGCTGGGCATGGCATTGCTGAGCGGGCCCGGCGCCCGGGTTGGACTGGCGGGCGCAGCGGCGATCGCCGTCGCGGCGGCTCTGCTGGGCGCGCCGGCCGGATCGGCCGCAGGTGGCGTGCCCGGCGGGCGAGCGATCGACCCGGCGCGGTTCGAGGCCGGCTCATGCGTGTCTTTCGCGCCGGCTTCCGGGGCGCCGCGGCGCCAGACCGTGTTCATCGATGCCGGTCACGGCGGCCCCGATCCCGGGGCGGTCGGCGCTACCCTCGCCGGCAAGCCGATCCACGAGGCGACCGAGACGCTGCGCGTGGCCCTGGACGCGATGGTGCTGCTGCGCGCCCAGGGCTACCGCGTGGTGCTCTCCCGCACCACGGCTGCGGCGGTTGCGCGCCCCGCGGCGGGGGACGTCTCGGGCGGGGTGTTCACCGGGCAGGGAGTCCATCGCGACCTGATCGCGCGCGACGCCTGCGCCAACCTCGCTCGGGCCGCCGTTCTGATCGGCGTCTACCTCAACGCAAGCGACCAGAGCTCAGTCGGCGGCAGCCTCACGCTGTATGACGCGGACCGGCCGTTCTGGCGCTCCAACCGCCGGCTTGCGCAGTTCGTGCAGCAAAGCGTGCTCGCGAGCCTGAAACAGAGCGGGCTCGGCGTCGCTGACGATGGCGTTCACTCCGACGTCGGCTACGGCTCCTCGGTCACGAGTGCCGATCAGGCCTACGGCCACCTGCTGATCCTCGGCCCGGCCAAGGACGGCTACTTCTCCGCCCCGAGCCGCATGCCGGGCGCACTGATAGAGCCGCTGTTCATCACCAACCCCGCCCAGGCGTCGCTCGCCGACGGCGCTGCCGGGGAGCACGCGATCGCCCGCGGGCTTGCTGCGGCGGTCGGGCGCTATTTCGGCGCGGGCTGAGCGCCCGCACTCAGCCGATCGAGAACGAGCGCCGCGCCGGCTTGCGCGCGGAGCCCGCCGAATCCACGGCTCGCGCGTAGAACGTGTAGCTGCCCGTCGCGAGGTGGCGGTAAACGCTCACCGCTCCGCACGCGCCGTAGCGCGGATCGGGCGCCCTCGCGGTATCGCCGCTGCGACGCACGAGCGCGCACTGGAAGCCCGACGCCGCGCCGGACGCCGCCAGCACGAAGCTCGCGACGTGGGTGGTCGCGTTCACATGGGTGCTTGCGATCACCGTGATCGGCGCCCCGCTCGTGGCGACAGAAGCGGGCGTGGGCGTACGGGTCGCTGGGGCCGTCGGGGTCGGGGATCCGCCACGGCCTGAGCTGCCGCCGCTGCCCGCTGAACCTCGGCCGCTTGAGGGCCCGGCCTGGCCCGAGGAGCCGCTAGCGCCGGCACCGGAGCCGCTAACCGCGCCGGTCGGGCCGCTGGCACCAGTGCCGCCGGCGCCGGATCCGCCGACGCCGGTGGCGCCGCTGCCTGTCGAGCCGCTTGCGGACGCGGCGCTCCCAGAGCCGGCGGCTGTCCCTGAGGAGCCCGAGCCGCCGATATCGGCGAGCGCCTGAGCCCAGGTGTAGTTGAGGGTCGTCCAGCTCGGGCTCGCAGCCGCGGTACCGACGATCGTCAGCGCGTAGCCCGGCTCGCCGTAGGGGTCCGCGCCCGCGGCCGCTCCCATCACCATGGCGTCGGCGGCGGAGCCCGCCAGGATGTCCTGGCGATGGCCCCAGCAGCCTGAATCGCCTGCGCTCGCGCAGTCCAGGTTGGGACTGCCCGGGCCGTCGTCGTACATCCATCCGTAGTAGGCGAGCAGGGCGTTCGCGTACCCGCCGGCCCAGTTGGACCACCAGCCGACGATGTTCAGCCCGGCCGGCAGGTCCGCCCCCGGGTCCGGGTCGGTGTCCTTGGCGACGGCGACTTGCGCGGCGTTGTCAAGCGCCGGGCTCAGTCCGCTGATCGGCGGTAGCCGGTAGGCGATGCGGTCGAGGTTTGAGAGGATCAGCAGCTGATCCGCCGCCGCCAGCGAGTCGAAGTCCGCCGGCAGCGTGTAGGCGGCGAGTCCGAGCGTCGCATGGGCGCTGTCCAGCTCCGACACGGCCGCGTTCTCGCATGCTGTCGAGACCGGGGCGCTACAGGCGGGCGGAGTGACGAGCGGCAGGTTCGACGCCGGATTTGGGGCCGCGGCCGATGCGCTCGCGGCGCCTGAGAGGCACGCCACTGCAGCCAGCAGCGCCGCGCTGAGCATCCTTGCTCGCATCTGTTTCACCGTAGCAGCGAAACCGCGGCCGGTTGAGCGGTCTGGACAAGGGGACGATGGTGGCCTGCGAGGGCGTCACGGCGCTCGCGCGGGCACTCGTTAGCGGCGTCCCTGCGGCCTTCGCCGCGCGCTCATCGCTGCGTGGGCCGGGTGAGGCCGGCCAGCCCCAGTGCCTGCGCCACCATCGAGCCGAGCGGCCGCGGCAAGGCGGCGGGATCGCACCATCGGGCCTCCGCGATCTCGACTGGATCAGGCGCGATCTGCTTGGCGGCGACATCGACACGATAGAGGTGGGTCCGATGGCGGCGCATCCGGCCCGGGCCGCGGATGACGGCCAACGGTGTCGCCCCTGCCGCACGGAGTCCGAGCTCCTCATCGAGCTCGCGCCGCAGCGCCGCGGCCGGCTCCTCGCGGCGCCTGACGCCGCCGCCCGGCAGCTCCCAGCGCTGCGGGCCGTAGGTGTGGCGGACCAGCAGCAGCTCGCCGTCGCAGACCAGGGCGGCCTTCACCCCCTGGCCGCGCGGGGCACGCACGAACGCGGTAAGCCAGAGCAAGCGGTAGGCCACGCGGTAGGCGGCTCGGCGCGCACGGAGCACCAGCGGAGCTTGATCGCATGCGGAGGCTTGCGCAAATATGACGTTAACGTAAACTACGATCCAATGGTCCCGGGCACCCCCACGTCGCGGCGATGAGCGAGCAGGCTGCACCGGTCCTGCGCGCTCGACGCCGTCGCGTCGGCGTCGAGGCAGGATCGCCGCACTACCGCTGGTGGGCGCTGTCCTGCACCAGCCTCGGGATGCTGCTGGCGGCGACCAACTCCGGCACTCTGATCATCGCGCTGCCCAACCTCGAGCGCAGCCTCCACACCAGCCTGCTCGCCCTCGTCTGGGTGATCCTCGCCTACATGATCGCGTCCACCGTGCTGGTGCTGAGCGCCGGCCGTATGTCCGACCTGTTCGGCCGCAAGAGCGCCTACGTCGGCGGCTTCTTGGTGTTTGCCGCCGCGTCGCTGGGCGCGGGCTTCGCGGCGAATGGCGACCAGCTGATCCTGTGGCGGATTCTCCAGGGCATGGGTGCGGCCTTCCTGATGGCGAACTCGGCGGCGCTCGTTACGGACGCCTTCCCACGCGAGCAGCTCGGCGTGGCGATGGGCGCCAACACGATGGTCGCAGCGCTCGGCCTGGTCCTCGGCCCGATCCTCGGCGGCGCGCTGGTGGCGATCTCCTGGCACTGGGTGTTCTGGTTCAACGTGCCGCTGGCCCTCGTTGGCGCCGCGTGGGGCGCGGTCGTGCTGCGCGAACTGGCCAAACACGACGATGTGCGCGGTTTCGACGTTGGCGGCACGCTGACGTTCGTCGTCGGTCTGACGGCGCTCGTGCTCGCCGTCTCGCGCGGCGGACTTTCAGGCTGGGGCGATCCGATCGTGATCGGCGGCTTCGGCCTCGCCGCCGTGTTGCTGCCGGCCTGGGTGGCGATCGAGCAGCGGGGACGCGCGCCGATGCTTGACCTCAGCATCTTCCGCGACCGCCTGTTCGCTGCCGCCAGCGTGGCGACGTTCATCAGTGGGCTTGTGCGCTACGCGTTGCTGTTCATCTTCGTCTTCTACTTCCAGGGCGCGCAGGGAGACTCTCCGATAACCGCCGGGCTCAAGCTCTCGCCCCTGGCGATTGGGATGCTGATCGCTTCGCCGCTTGCGGGCCGCTACGCCGACCGCCACGGATCGCGCGCGCTCGCCGCGGTCGGCATGCTCGTCACCGCCGCCGGGCTGGCGATGATGACGTCGCTCGGCGTCGCCAGCCCGTTCGTGCTGAGCGCGGCGTCGCTGGCGATCGTCGGCGTCGGCAGCGGCATGTTCATGAGCCCAAATACGGCCGCGATGATGGGCGCGGTTGCGCCAAACCGCCGCGGGGTGGCCGCCGGCGCGCGGATGGTCCTGATGAATACCGGCTCGGTGCTCTCGATCGCCTTCGTGCTGGCGGTCATCACGGCCGCCGTGCCGAAGTCGACTCTGTTTCGCATCTTCTCCGGCCTCGGCCACGGGCTCGCCGGCGCCAAGCTCGCGCCGTTCATCGCGAACATGCACGTGGCGCTGTGGGCGATGGTGGTGGCGTCGATCGTCGGCGCCGCGGTCAGCGCGATGCGTCCGGCCCACCAGCCGACATGAGCAGCGGCGACCCAGTCGCGGTCCTGCGCATCGGCGAGCTGGCCCGGCGGTGCGGCACGACGCCTCGCACGATCCGCTACTACGAGGAGCTCGGCCTGCTCGGCGGTCGCCGAGGCGGGCGTCCGACTGGCGGACACCGCTCGTACACGCAGGCCGACGTCGATGACCTTTGCGAGCTGATGCGGTTGCGCGAGCTGCTCGGACTCTCGCTCGAAGAGCTCGGGCGCGTGATCGAAGCCGAGGAGGCACGCGCGCTGTTGCGAGCCGAGATCGAGGCCGGCGTGGCGGACCCGGCGCGCCTGCGGGCGATGCTGCTCGAGGCGCTCGGCCACCTCGACGTGCAGCTTTTGCTGGTGCACCGCCGCCAGAGCGAGCTCGCGGCGCTCGAAGACGACCTCCAACAGCGGCGCCGCAAGGCGATCGACCGCCTGTCGGGGACCGCGGGCGCCGTGCCAGTCGCCTGACGGGCCGCAATCCCCCTTCTGCGCGGGACGGCGCCGTCATCGCGGCGCGGTCACAGCTTGGCAATCGCACGCGTGGTGAGACGTGGTGAGATGATCCACGCGTGCGCTGCAATCCCACGATTCACCTCGTCCACGGCCGCGCGGTCAGCGGCGTGAGCGCGCAGCCGGCCGGGCCACTTGCAGCTTCATCCGCGGCCCAGACCGCGGGCGGGAGCGGATGAGCGACTTCTTCGAA
>JBEKSK010000159.1:0-6391 GCA_049517155.1 Solirubrobacteraceae bacterium | reverse complement strand
CCCTTTCGCCCAGTGGGCGAGACCGGCCTTGCCGCCCTGGGCAGACGTAGAGGGTTGCGCCGGCCAGCGTGCTGACGGCCCGCTCAACGTCGGGGCGGGCGGCGGGGATTAGTAGGCTGCGCCCAGTGTCTGGGGCACCCGCGATCGAAGTCGAGAACCTCGTCCGCGAGTTCAAGAAGGGTCCGCGAGCAGTCGACGGGATAGATCTTGCGGTCGAGCCCGGCGAGATCTATGGCTTCCTCGGGCCAAACGGTGCGGGGAAGTCGACGACAGTCTTGATGCTGACGACGCTGCTGCCACCCACGAGCGGGCGGGCGAGCGTCGGCGGCTATGACATCGTCCGCGATGGCGCGCACGTGCGTGCGTCGATCGGGGCGGCGTTGCAGGAGGCCGCACTTGACGCAATCCTGACCGGCCGTGAGCATCTGATGCTCCAGGGGACTCTGCAGGGGATACCGAGGTCCGACCGCGCCCGGCGCACCCAGGAGCTGCTCAACCGTGTCGGGCTCTCTGAGGCTGCAGATCGCCGGGTCGGCGGCTACTCGGGAGGGATGAAGCGACGCCTGGATCTCGCTTTGGCGCTCGTCCACGAGCCGCGGATCCTCTTCCTCGACGAGCCGACGACGGGCCTCGACCTGCAGAGCCGTACAGCCCTATGGGCGGAGGTTGACCGCCTCGCGCACGAGGACGGGATCACCGTCTTCCTGACGACACAGTACCTCGAGGAGGCGGACGCCCTCGCCGACCGCGTGGGGATCATCGACCACGGGCATATCGTCGCCGAGGACACGCCGGAGAACCTCAAGGCGGAGATCGGGTATCCGACTGTCGAGGTGCTGCCGGCGGACGTGAGCCTTGGCGACGGGTTCGCGAGTGCGCTGGAGGGTTTCGGCAAGCTGGTGCGCGGCGACGACGGAAGCATCGCCGTGCAGCTTCCCGGTGGCGAGGCGCAGCTCGCGGAGGTGGTGCGCGCGCTCGACGCCGCCGGCCTGCATGTCGCCTCGCTGCACCTGCACCAACCCTCGCTTGACGATGTATTCCTCGCCAAGACCGGACGCAAGCTCGAAGGGTCGAGCGAGGAGGCCGAAGAGCCCGTGGAGGCACCGAGCCGACGCGGACGGCGGGGCCGACGTGGTCGCTAGCGGGCTCAGCGAGCCGCATCTGCTGGCGCAGATCGGTGCTGTGGCGCGGCGCTCGGTGATCCGTACGATCCGTCAGCGGGGACTGCTCGTCTTCCCGATCCTGTTTCCGTTGATCCTTTTTGCGATCAACGGCAGCGCACTGAGTGCCGCGACAAAGATCCCCGGCTTCCCGCCTGTCAGCTACCGCGCGTTCCTGCTGGCTGTGCCGTTCATGCAGGGCGCGTTGTTCGTCGCTGTGACCGCGGGCGTCGATCTGGCGCGCGACATCGAGAGCGGGTTCTTCAATCGCCTGGCGATGACACCGGTGCGCCCGAGCGCGATGCTCGCGGGCCAGATGGGCGGTCCACTCCTCGTCGCCGCGATCCAGTCGGTGATCTACCTGATCGTCGGGATTGCAACCGGTGTCGGGATCGCGAGCGGCGTCGGCGGCGCGCTCGTGTTGCTCGCGCTCTCGGTTCTGATCGCGTTCGGGTTTGCCGGGGTCGGCACGTTGCTGGCGCTGCGGTTCGGTTCCGGCGAGGCGGTGCAGGCGATGTTCCCGCTGCTGTTCGTGACGCTGTTCTTGAGCTCATCCTCGCTGCCCCGCAACCTGTTGAAGGTATCTTGGTTTCACTTCGTTGCGACCTACAATCCGGCGTCATACCTGATCGAAGGCATCCGGAGCCTCGTTATCAGCGGCTGGGACGCTCGAGCTCTGGCACTCGGCTTTGGCTTTGCCTTGGCGATTCTCGTGCTGACGATCGGTCTGTCCTCACTCGCGATGAAGAACAGGTTGCAGCGCTCGTGAGGCGCTTCGCATCCGTCACGCGCGGTGTCGCATGGCGCTCCATCCACAACACGATCAAAACACCATCGGTGCTGGTGCCGTCGATCCTGTTCCCACTGTTCTTCCTCGCAGCATTCGCCGGCGGCCTCTCGAAGATCGCACAGGTCCCGAGCTTCCACTACAGGGCCGGTTACACCGCATTCCAGTTCGTCTTCGTCTTCCTGCAGTCCTCGGCGTTCGGCGGCGTTTTCACCGGCTTTGCCGTGGCCCGAGACTTTGACTCGGGCTTCGCGCGGCGACTGCTGCTGAGCGCTCCGAACCGTGGCGGAATCATCGCCGGCTACACCATCGGCGCCGCGCTGCGTTGGTTCTTGACCGGCACCGTCGTCACGATCGCGGCGCTGATCGCCGGAATGAACGTCGACGGCAGCGGCATTCAGCTCATCGGGCTGCTTGGCGTCGGCCTGATGGTGAATCTGGTTGCGGCGCTGTGGGCGATCGGAACCGCGATGTTCCTGCGCACCGAGCAGGCCGGAGCGGTCATCCAGATGCCGGTCTTCGTGATCGTCTTTCTCGCCCCGGTCTACGTACCGCTGAACCTGCTGACCGGTTGGATTCACGCCGTGGCGAAGTACAACCCGGCCACCGTCGTGCTGGAGGCAGGTCGCGGCCTGTTCGACGCGTCACCGGTCAAGGTCGCGCTCGCCTTCATCGTGCTCGCGGCGGGCGCCGTGGTGATGGCGGCCTGGGCACGGCGCGGGCTCGCCTCGGCGGAGCGGGCGGGGTAGCGTTGGGTGGCACACAACAGCGCAGACATAGACACTTTGCGGGCCCTGGCAATTGCGGGGTTCTCGGCTGTGCACCGCCGACCCGAACTCGGCATCCGCCACAACGAGGAGGTTCGTCGCCGGCCCGGGTGAGTGTCGCTCGGGAGATCTCGCGCGCGGCGAATGCGGCTGGGTCTAGCCGGCTCCGGCTCGCGGCCAGGGCGCGTGTTCGATCATGTTGATTAGCTCGTCGCGGCGGTAGCCATGGGCGCGCGCGAATTCTACGAGTTCGTTGACGTGGCGGAGTACGGCGCCACGTTCGGGTGTTCCGGCGACCGTGATTCCGCGGCCACGACGAAAGTCCAGTAGGCCTTCGTCACGGAGCGTGCGCAACGCGCGCAGGACGGTGTTCGTGTTGACGCCGAGGACCTTGGCGAGATCCTTCGCGAGCGGTAGCCGCTCACCGGGACCGGCTTCGCCCTCAGCGATTGCGCGGCGGATCTCGCCCGCTACCTGGAGGTACAGCGGCGTCGGCTCGGCGGGATCAATCTTGCTCCAGAAAATGGTAGGTTACAACCTAGCACTATTAGCTGTGCACTGGTGGTGACCGTGTGACGATCGAAACTCCTGCTCGTCCTGCACCCTCCTCGCTCCCGCCGGATGAGGAGGCGCTCTTTCGCGAGGCGCGTCGCCTACGCCGGCGGCGTTGGGCAACCGGACTGCTGAGTGCCGTAGTGGCGCTCGCCGGCGCCGCGGCGATCGTGGCAATCGCCATGTCGGGCGGTGGCGCGACGACAGCCGCGAATGGCGCGGGCACTGCCGGGGCCTTGCCGAACGGGCCGCTTGCCACGCTTAACGTGGCGGGGCCGCTAGCTGTCGCCCCCAATGGCGCGCTCTATGTGACCAACGTCCCCGGCCGCGGCGTCGCGTCTGGCAACCGGGTCTTGGTGCGCTTGCCCGACGGTCACTTCCGGGTCGTCGCCGGGAACGGAACGGTCGGGTTCTCCGGCGATGGCGGCCCAGCCGTGCGAGCCGAGCTTGCGAGCGTGTCCGATCTCGTGTTCGCGCCCAACGGCACGCTTTACATCGCTGACGGAGGACGCGTTCGACTCGTCGGTCGCAACGGCGTGATCCGCACAATCGTCGGCAACGGCCGGCCGCTGCGAACGATCGCCAGCGGCACTCCCGCTCTCTCCGCAGATCTCGGCACCACGCAATCCCCCGGCGACCCGCTGAGAATCGCTCTGAGCCCAGCAGGCCAGCTATATATCGCGACCGGCGAATCGCAGATCTTGAAACTGACTGCCGCGGGCCGACTCGACACCGTCCGATCCGTCATCGCGTCCGGGCCCGACCGGGGACCACTCGGTGGGCCGTATCCGATCGCTGTCGACGCGCACGGGAACATCGACGTCGGCGGTGGCGACGGCTGGGCGATCTGGCAAGTTGCGCCGAGCGGCATCGCGCATCTAGTCTCCGGGTCCGCGCGCGGGAGCGGCGGCACCTTCCCAATACTCCAGCCCGGACCCGGAGGCGCGATCTACGCAGCAATCGGGGCCATCTTCCGCATCCAGCCCCGCAAGCTCGTGCCCGTCCCCACCTTCAACCGTCCGCTCGCCGCGATCAACGAGCGGGGTCTCGATGGCCAGAATTTCCCGCTCACCTACTTCGCCTTCAGCGCCCACGGCACGCTCTACGCAGACGACCTCCCCGGCGCGATCAGCGGCCAAGAAATGCACCAACAGCTCCTGTCGATCACAAGCGGGCACGCCAGCCTGCTCTGGCAAGAAACCAACGCAACGCCCAAGTAGCCAGACCGCAGACCGCAAACGTCACGCACTACCTGCGCGGAGCGACAGCAACCGTGTCGGAAACTCGCGCGGAGCGAGTGCGACCCGGGCTGGCTACGGACTGGTGACCGGAGGGGGTTTCAGCGGGTAGACGACTGGACGGAGCCGCGACGAGGAAACGTGGCTGATGCACTCGGGGAGCACCCGATACGGTGCCGCTCGGACCTGCGACGCGAACGTCGCGCGCGCATCGAACACGCCGCGCGTTCCGCACCAGTTCGACCACCACACGTCAAGCAGCGCCACGACGCCGTGCGGGAGCGCTCCCGTCAGTACCGCGCTGATCGGGTTCGGGTCGATGGCACGCACTCGCGCGCCGTCGTCGACAACGGTCAACGAGACGGGCGCCGTGAAGCTACACGCGGATCCGCTGTTGCGAATCGCGACGAACGCCACGGCCTGCGTCGCCGTCCCCTGCGTTTGCGGAGTCATGAGGCGCACCTGCCCGGGGCTGCACTCTGCGAGCGTTTGCGCTGCGCCGATTGCGGCGGCGGAGAGGATCCCCGCGACCACAGCAGTCCCCACGCTCACCGCGCGCACCACGGGTGCATCGTCGCACGCTGGGAGGAGTGGCGCGCGCTGTCGGAACGCGCGCGAATAGGAGCACTCGGACGACACGGCGTGACTTTTCGCTTTCGTGCCGTGACTGCGCTGCCACGCTGCCGCGTGACGGCGGATCCTGCGGTACCGTTCGCGACCGCCTGGATGACGCAATCAGCTGGAGAACGCCGATGACAGATACGACGTGCCACATGTCGATCTCGCTCGATGGCTTCGTCGCCGGGCTCGACCAGAGCCGGGAGAATCCGCTTGGCAAGCGGGGCAGGGAGGTTCATGGCTGGCACCTTGGCGACGAGCGCGCCAATGACGCCGATGAGACGGCCACCGGCTGGCTCATGCGCTCGCGCGGTGCCTACGTGATGGGGCGCAACATGTTCGGGCCGGTTCGAGGCGGTTGGGACGAGGACTGGCGCGGCTGGTGGGGCCCCGAGCCGCCCTACCACGCGCCGGTATTCGTGCTCACCCACCACCCCCACGACCCGATCGAGATGGAGGGCGGGACAACCTTCCACTTCGTCGAGGGCTTCGTCGCCGCCTACGCGGCGGCGTGCGCAACGGCCGGCGAGCGCGGCGTCGACATCGCGGGTGGCGCATCGACGGTCCGCCAGGCCCTCGCAGCGGGCGTGATAGACGAACTCACCCTCGATGTCGTTCCCGTCTTGCTTGGGTCGGGCGAGCGGATGTTCGACGGCGTCGATTCCTTCGCCTTCGAGCCCGTCGAGGTGCTGCACTCGCCGCTAGCGACGCATATCCGCTACCGCCGCTCGGGATGAGCCTGTGCCCGGCAGGCCCAGCTGTCGGAAACACGGCGGCGCCTGAGCGCGGGTCAGCGGGAGTGGCGCACAGGGCGTATCGCCGGCTCGGCCACGATCACTGCGAGTCGGGGTTCGGCGCCGTTCGTCTTGACGCAAACGAAGCCGTGCCTCTCGTACCGGGCGTTGTCGGCAACCTTGCAGCGCTGCCCACTTTGAAGTGCCGACGCGGACACCGCAGCGGCGCCTGTCGCCAACACGGCAAGCAGGGTAACGGTGGTCGTGATCTTCGCGCGCACGATTGCGTCGTCTCCTCGCGTCTCGGTCCCACGTACTACTACGCTCGCCCGCCAATCGCATCACGCCAGATCGTTTGACCGCGCGTCGCGCGTTCCTCGTCGCGCTGAGCAGTGGCTCGAGGTGCTCGGTTCAGCGCATGGGACGGCGTCGCGCGATCCGTTTGAGTGCGGTGGTGGCCTCGGGGCACTCCATTTGCGAGCCGTGGATGCCGTAGAATGGGCTGGTCAGATTGAGAAGGCAACCGCAGGGCGAG
>JBEKSK010000158.1:0-6457 GCA_049517155.1 Solirubrobacteraceae bacterium | reverse complement strand
CGCGCGGCGATCGCGGTGCCCTGCAGCGAGGTGATCGCGCCGGTGAAGAGCTGCGGGTCGGCGGCGGTGCCGGCCGACGCGCTGCTCGAGGTCATCGCCACGCCGCCGCCGCCGTCCTCGTTGCCGATCACCACAAGCGTCACGCTGGGCAGCTCGGCGTTCGCCACAGAAAGCGCGATGTCGACGCTGACCTGGCCGCCCGCGGTTTCGCTCTGGCGGACCGTGCCGCTGACGGCGGCGTCGAAGGCGTTGATCGTGCTCGTCGCGCCGGAGCCGGCGCTCGAGCTGGTGGTGGAGCCGCTGACGGCGGGCAGCGCCGAGGCCGGCGTTCCGGCCCGCTTCGCCCAGTCGCTGGCGAGCGGTCCGCTCGGCAGCCAGATCACCAGCGCCGCCGGCAGCGCGACCGAGGCCGCGAACGCCGTGCCGCGCAGCGCGCGCGGCCCGCCGAGACCCAGGCGGGCCCAGACGGCGACGATCACGGCGATGACGCAGGCGGCGGTCAGCGCCTGCAGCCACAGTTGCTTGACGTCGCTGCCGGTGCCGACGGTGTGGAGCACAGCGACCGGCCAGCACAGATAGGCCAGCCAGTGGGTTGCCCGCCAGACCGCGTGCCCGAGCCGGCGGCGGATCATGCTGGTGATCGCGATCGCCAGCAGGAGATCGGAGGCGAACGCCCCGAGCCCGAGCCACAGGGGTCGATAGCTGCCGACGAACGGCACCGCCGCATCGATCAGGTGGATCCCGGCGAACGGGTCGAGCACCGAGGTGGCGATGTGCACGGCGAGGACCGCGATCGCCAGCAGCGAGACGTTGCGATGCACTCCCTCGATCACAAAGCGCGGCCAGCGCGCGCTCTGCACGCGGCCGATGTTCGCGATCCCGAGCACGAGGCTCGCCGTCAGCAGCAGCAGCGTCACTGCCCCCGTCGCGCGGGTCAGGTACCAAAGGGCGCTTGGGCCGGCGGCCGCGAGGACCATCAGTCCGCTTCCGGCGCCGGCCAGCCCGCAACGAGCGTGACCTCGCCGTCAGCCGCGACCAGGCGCGCCGGCAGCCGCAGGCTCTCGAGCCAGTCTGCCGCTCGCTCGCCACGAACGATCGCCGCGGTGCTTGCGATGTTCGCGTCCACGCAGCAGGCGGCGGCCACGCTGACGGTCCGCCAGCACACCTCGGCGGGCGCTCCGGTCTGCGGATCGAGGATGTGATTCAGCTCGGAGGAGCCGCGCCGCCAGCGGCGAACGGTCGTGCTCGAGGTCGCGAGGCCGCCCGATCGCAGCGCGATCGTCTGCCCCTCGCCGGGCGTCTGCGAGGAATGATCGTCGGTTACGCGCACCGCCCAGCCGCCGTCGGGCGGCTCGCCGGCGGTCGCGATGTCACCGCCGAGACTGACGAGCACGCCGCCCGCGAGCCCCTCGGCCGCGCTGGCGGCGGCGACGTCGGCCGCCAGCGCCTTGGCCGTCGCTCCGTAGTCCAGTTCGACGCCGGCGGGCACGCGCACTGTCGAGTGGGCGTCGTCAAGCTCGATCCGCTTCCAGCCGCCCGCACGCACGAAGCGCACCGGTCCGCCGGCGCGGACCGCCGCGAAGTCGCGGTCGTAGCCCGCGGCCCGAAGCGAGGAGCCGATCGTCGGGTCGAGGTCGCCGTCGGTCAGCCGCGCGGCGCGCAGCGCGCACCGCGTGGCGCGCACGAACAGCCGGCTCACCGTAACCCGCGAGCCGCCGGCGGCATTGACGCGGCATAGCTCCGAGTCGTCGCGGAACCGGCTGCAGGCCTCATCGACCTGGTCGAGAACGTCGTGAACCCTCGCTGCCGCGTCGGTCAGCTCGCGCGGCTGCGTCGCAATGACCACAACGCTGGTTCCCAGCGCCCGCCAGCGCGCCGAGGCCGCCACGGCAGTCACGAGCCGCCTGAGACCACCACGGGTGCCGCAGGCGTCGGCGTCGGCGCCACGTTCGCCTGCGAGAACCCATCGCTGCTCGCGGCGGGCGCCTGGACGGCTGGGGATGAGGCGGCGGCGGAGGCATTCGAAACCGTGCGTCCGTGGAAGGCCTGCGACGCGATCAGCGCCAGGGCGCCCGAGAGTCCCACGACTGCGACGACCAGCCACCGCGTCACCGCCGAGATGCGCCGCAGCCCGGCGTCGCGGGCGCTGACGGCGCGCCGCATGGCGGTCTCCTTCGGCGTCGCCGATCCGAAGCGTGGTGCACGCGGACTCATACGACGCGATTGTCGCCGCACGAGGCACAAATTCTCCTAAGCGGAGGATGAGAACGCGCTTAGAAGCTCGTGTGAGTGCGAATCCTCGTCCCGCGCGACGCTAGCATCGCGCCCACTGTGACCGACGCGCCCGCGAGCGACGCCTCCGGCTCGCCGCGGGAGCGCCGCCGCGAACAGGAACGCCGACGCCGCCGCGCGCGTGCACGCCGCCGTGCCCGCGGCCGGCTCGTCGCGCTGATCCTCCTCGTTGCCGGCGTGCTCCTCTTCGCGCTCACGCGCGGGCCGTCGCAACCCGCCGTTGCGGCGGCGAGCAGGACGCAGATCTCGGTCGCAGTCGCGAAGGCCGGCCTGCTCCCGGCGGCGATCCAGGATGCCGCGGTCGCCGCCAGGGCACACGGATCGCTGCTGCTGCTCGGCGGCATCACCGCCTCCGGCGCCTCCACCGCCGCGATCGTCAGCGTCACGGCCGGCGGCGCCAGAACGCTTCGCGCCCAGCTGCCGGAGGTCCAGCACGACGCGCAGGCGGCGCTGCTCGACGGAGAGGTTTACGCCTTCGGCGGTGGCGATCTCGCCTCCTACTCGCACATCCTGCGTTTTGACCCGGCGAGCGGAGCGGTCGCGAGCGCCGGCGAGCTGCCGCGACCGCAGTCCGACGTTGCGGTCACGACGATCGGCTCGACGGCCTTCATCGTCGGCGGCTTCGACGGGGTGTCCCCGCTCGACACGATCGTCGCCTGGCGCCCGGGCACACGCCCGCGCTACGTCGCGCGACTCCCGTTCGCGGTGCGCTACGCGGCGGTCGCGGCCGTCGGCGGGCGCCTGATCATCGCCGGCGGCACCACCACCGCCGGGGTCAGCGACGCGATCTGGAGCTACGACCCCTCAGACGGCGCCGTCGTCCAGGTCGGTGTGCTGCCGCGGGCGCTGACGCATGCTTCGGCGCTGACGCTTGGCGGCCGCGTCTATGTGATCGGCGGCCGCCTTTCCCCGGCTGGCGATCAGACCGCCGGCATCGTCGAAATCGACCCCGCGAGCGCACAGGCGATGGTCGTCGGCTCGCTCCCGGCGCCGCTTTCCGATGCGGCGGTCGCGCTCGCCGGGGACCGGATCGTCGTCGCCGGCGGCGAGGGCCCGGGCGGCGCGCCGCAGCGCACGATCCTCACGCTCACCCCGATCGTGGCGCACGTCAGTGTCCGCAGCCCGAGCCCGCGGGCAGCCGCCCGTGCGGCACTGCTGGCGCTCACGGCGCGCGGCTTCGGCCAGGCGCTGCGGGCGCACCCCAGCTCGATCGCCCCCTACGAGACCGCGGCCGTGAGGCCCGGGCTGCCGGGCTACCTGCTGATCGCGGACCGCGGCAACAACCGCATTCTCGTCGTGAACCCGCAGGGGAAGATCGTCTGGCGCTTCCCGACGCCCGCCGACGTGGCGGCCGGGCGCATCCTGCACTTCAACGACGACACCTTCGTCGAGCTGGGCGGGCGTTCTCTGATCGCCAACGAAGAGGATTACGGCGCCGTCGTGTCGGTCGGGATCAAGAGCCACGCCATCACGCTGCTGTTCGGCGTTCCGGGCAAGCTGGGTGGCGGCCCGACGCACCTGAACTACCCAGACGACGCCTATGCCCTGCCGGCGGGCGGCTTCACGGTCGCCGACGCCTACAACTGCCGGATCCTCTTCGTACGCGACCACGCGATCGTCCGCCAGTACGGCAGCTCCGGCGACTGCACGCACGATCCGCCCGCCCGCTTCGGCGCGGTCAACGGCGACACGCCGACGCCCGACGGCGGCGTCCTCGTCAGCGAGATCCCAGGCCACTGGGTCGACTCGCTCGCCGCCAACGGCAGCCTGCGCTGGTCGGTGCAGGCGCCAGTCTCCTACCCCTCGGACCCACAGCCGCTGCCGGGGGACCGCGTGCTGCTCGCCGGCTACTCCACTCCCGGGCACGTCGTCGTGATGAATCGCCACGGCGCGGTCCTGTGGCGCTACGGGCCGCCGTCGGGCGAGGGCGAGCTCAACCACCCCTCGCTCGCGCTCGAGCTGCCCAACGGCGACATCGCGGTCAACGACGACTACCGCGACAGGGTCGTGGTGATCGATCCGCGCAGC
Source organism: Solirubrobacteraceae bacterium (assembly GCA_049517155.1). Taxonomy (GTDB): domain Bacteria; phylum Actinomycetota; class Thermoleophilia; order Solirubrobacterales; family Solirubrobacteraceae; genus Palsa-513. The sequence continues at coordinate 2,137 of JBEKSK010000158.1, read as the reverse complement.
GACCGGATCGTCTGGCAGTACGGCCACACCGATGAGAGCGGGACGGCGCCGGGTTACCTCCACATCCCCGACGGCATGGACTTCATCCCGGCGGCAGCGGGCGGCGGTGTCGACTGGGGGGCGGTGGTTCACCCCTTAGCTTTACGGCTGGGTGAATGCACCCAGCCGCGGGAGGGTGCATGCACCCTCCCGCGGGTCGGCGCATGCGCCGACCCGAACCACGAGGCCTGCCGCGCCCAATCTGCCACCGGCGACGGCGCGCCCGGCACGCGCCAGCTCACGCCGGACAACCGTGACTTCGCCGCCGTGTACCCGCGTCGCCGGCCGCAGCTAGCGCGGCGATTTCGCGCGGGCGCGGCCGGGCTTGCGCTGCAGCGTGCCGCTCGCCGGAGTCACGGTGCTCTCGTGGCCGTCGTCCCAGCGGATCCGGTAGCGGGGCGCGGGATCGCCGCGCAGGACCTCTTCGATCACTCCGGTGCGCGGGGCGCGGCTGGTTGACTTGGCTTGCGTCATCACGGCGACGCCGACTGCAAAGGCCATTTCTGTCTCTCCCTCGTGGTGTGCTTCGAGCATACCCCTGACGCGGCGGCGGCGGCGATCGGCCGCGGCAGGGGAGTTGGCAGCCAGCGAGCGCCGCTGCGCCAATTGCGTGCACAATTGGCGTTCGCGTCAAACGAGGCCCGGGGGCGCGCGGGCTGGAACGGAGAAGCTCATGGCTCATCACTCGGCGTCGTTCAGCCTCACACTGCGCGTGCGCCTCGACGACCGCCCGGGCACCTTCGCCGATCTCGCGCGGGCGATCGCGGACGCCGGCGGACTGCTCGACGCGATCGACCTCGTGCGCGTCAACGCTCACTCCAAGACGCGCGACGTGAGCGTGCTCGCGACCGACGACGCGCACGCCGAGGCGATCGTCGCCGCATGCGCGCAACTCGACGGCGTCGAGGTCGAGCACGTCTCCGATCGAACCTTCCTGCTGCACCTCGGCGGCAAGATCGCGATGGACTCAAAGACCCCGATCAAGACGCGCGACGACCTCTCGATGGCATACACGCCGGGGGTGGCGCGGGTCTGCCAGGCGATCGCCGCAGACCCTGAGACGGTGTGGAACCTGACGATCAAGCGCAACACCGTGGCCGTCGTCACCGACGGCAGCGCCGTGCTCGGGCTGGGCGACATCGGACCGGCGGCCGCGATGCCGGTGATGGAGGGCAAGGCGCAGCTGTTCAAGGAGTTCGGCGGCGTCGACGCCTGGCCGATCTGCCTCGACACCAAGGACACCGATCTGATCGTCGCGACGGTCGAAGCGATCGCGCCGGGATTCGGCGGCATCAACCTCGAAGACATCGCCGCGCCGCGCTGCTTCGAGGTCGAGCGACGGCTGCGAGAGTCGCTCGACATACCCGTCTTCCACGACGACCAGCATGGCACCGCCGTCGTTGTGCTCGCAGCTTTCCTGAACGCGCTGCGCGTCGTCGGCAAGCGGATCGAGGATGTTCGCGTCGTCGTCAGCGGCGTCGGCGCCGCCGGCGTCGCGGTGACGGAGACGCTCGCGGCCGCCGGCGTGCGCCACGTGATCGGCGCCGACAGCCAGGGGACCGTCTACCGCGGAAGGCCCGGGCTGAGTGCGGTCAAGCAGCGCTACGCCGACAACACCAACCCGGAGAACTTCGTCGGCTCGGCCGACGCTGCCCTGGCGGGCGCCGACGTCTTCCTCGGGCTCTCGCAGCCGGGCGCGGTGACGGTCGCCGGGATCGCGACGATGGCGTCCGACGCGATCGTCTTCGCGATGGCCAATCCGACGCCCGAGGTGATGCCCGATCAGATCGCCGGGCTCGCTGCGGTGATCGCGACCGGACGCTCGGACTTCCCCAACCAGATCAACAACGTGCTGGCCTTCCCGGGCATCTTCCGCGGCGCGCTCGACGTGCGCGCGCGCCAGATCACCGAGCGCATGGAGGTCGCTGCCGGTCACGCGATCGCGGCGCCCGTCAGCGACGATGAGCTGTCCGCCGACTACATCGTGCCGAGCGTGTTCAACCGGGAGGTGGTCGTGGGCGTGGCGGCCGCGGTCGCGGCGGCCGCGGACGCCGATGGTGTGTCGCGCCGCGCGCGCGTCGCGGTCGAGGACGTTCGC
>JBEKSK010000157.1:0-6563 GCA_049517155.1 Solirubrobacteraceae bacterium | reverse complement strand
GGCGTCGAGTTGCTCTCGCAATGCTTTCGACTGCCTGGCGGGCGCACCTCCCAGCGCGACACGGCGGCGCGGCTGGGGCTCCGGGCGACGCTTCGCCGCCGCGGTGAGCGGGCGGAGCTCACCGTGGGCGCCCAACGCTTCGTCTACGGTGTGCGCGTGCGCCTTCCCGGCTTCAGGGCCGCTGATGACGCGTTCTCAATCGAGCCCGGCGGCGAGCGCCGCATAGTGCTGAACGCGCTCTCCGGTGACGACCGGGGCGGTGAAGGCGTGATAACGGCGCTCAACCTCGCCGGGCGCGTGCCGATCATAGTGAGTGAGGACTGATGACCGAAGTGCTTCCAGACGCCCTTCACGCGTGGCCGCCCGCCGCGCGAGGGCGTCCCTTCTATCTCGCGACGGCGCCGGACGCCGTCTTCGCAATGCTGCACGCGCCCGAGGGAGCAACGCGCTCGGACACCGGCGTCATCCTCTGCGCGCCGTTCGGCTGGGACGAGCTCAGCGCTCATCGCAGCTTGCGGTGCTGGGCGGGAGCGCTCGCGGAGGCCGGCCATACGGCGCTGCGGTTCGATCTGGCGGGCAGCGGCGACAGCGCCGGCTCGCCGCGCGAGCCGGCGCGGCTCGAAGCCTGGACCGCCTCCGTCGAGGTCGCGGTGGCGTCGTTGCGGGCCGGCGAAGGATGCGAGCGGATTGTCGCGATCGGCATCGGGCTGGGCGGGCTCGTCGCCGCCAACGCGCTCGCGCTCGGCGCGCCGATCGACGACCTGGTGCTCTGGGGAGTGCAGTCGCGCGGACGCGTCTTCATGCGCGAACTCCAGGCGTTCGCCCGGATTCTCTACGCCGAGGGAATTCACCTCAGCGCTGCGAAGGAGACACCGCCGGAGCCGGCGGACAGCGACGTCCTGCCGGAGGGAGCGGTGAACGCCTCCGGCTTCCTGTTGACGGCAGAGACGGTCGCCGCGCTCGATGCGCTCGACCTGAGCGATCTTGTGGTTCCCGACGCGCCGCGCCGGCGAATCCTGCTGCTGCGGCGCGATTCGAGCGAGGTCGACCGGCGGCTGCGTGAGCACTACGAGCAAAGCGGCGCCGAGGTCACTGTCGCCGACGGCCCTGGCTACGGGGCGTTGATGGTCGATCCCCAGTTCTCAAAGACGCCATGGGACACCTTCGCGTACACGACGGAGTGGATCGCCCGCGGCGCCGCGCAAGCGCCGCCGGCGCTCGCCGCCACGCTGGCGCCGCCGCGGCGCACCACCGAGATCGAGCTGTCGGTCGGCGAGGTTGCGATTCGCGAGTCGCCGTTCGAGGTCGACTTCGGCGGCGAGCTGCTCAGCGGCGTGCTGACCGAGCCGCTCGGCGCGGGCGACGGCGTGCTCTGCGCGATCCTGCTCAACCCCGGCGCGGTGCGGCGCATCGGCCACCACCGCATGTGGGTAGAGGTCGCCCGTCGCTGGGCGGCCCGGGGAGTTCCGACGCTACGGCTCGATGTGGTAGGCGTCGGTGACTCCGACGGGGTCGAGGGACAGTACCTCCCGCGCACGTCGTTTCAGCGACACGAGTTTGCCAAGCAGGTGATCGCCGCGTGCGACGAACTGGAGCGGCGCGGGCTGCCTCCCCGGTTCATCGTCGGCGGCCTTTGCTCGGGCGGTTATTGGGGGCTTCACGCCGCGCTCGCAGACGATCGTATTCGCGGCCTGCTACTCGTGAATCTGCTCGCGTTCTTCTGGAGCGATGACTGGGGCGCGATGCGCGACGCGCGGCGCACCCGTGCGCTGCTGCACCAGCGCGATCTCGGCACGATCGCCCGCATCATCGCAACCGACCGCTGGCGGATGGCCAGGATGGCGCGCGTGCTGGTGGCACGCGCGTTCGCCGGCCACGCCGGCCGCGCCGGCGGCGACGCTGTGGGGCCGGAGGCGGACATCGTCGCAGCCCTCGAGCAGCTCGCGGAGCGTGACATCGAGACCCTGCTGCTGCTCTCCCTGGGCGAGCCGCTCTACGACGATTTCGTCGCGTACGGACTGCTCGATCGCCTCGATGAATGGCCGAACCTGCATCTGGAGCGCATTCCGTCGGCGGAGCACGTGTTCCGCTCCGCCTGGTCGCAGCTCTACATCCACCACGCGCTGGACGACGCGCTGTCGCGCACTCTGGGCGAGAAAAGCCGCCGATCGGCCGTCGACTGACCCTCGCCGGCAGCCTGTTCGGCTCCGCCAACCCAGCGGGTACTGTGTCGATCATGTCCGATTCGAGCCTGGAAGCAGACGCGATCTCGGTGATTGTCTGCACGCACACGCTCGAGCGTTGGGAGTATCTGCGCGCCGCCGTCGACTCGGTGCGCGCGCAGACGCTGGCGCCGGCGGAGACGATCGTCGTGATCGATGGCAACGCGGCGCTCGAGCGCCGGGCCCGCGCTGAGCTCGAGGGCGTCGAGGTCCTGCGAAACCTCCACACCCCGGGCCTCTCCGGCGGGCGCCAAAGCGGTGCCGAACGCGCCCGAGGATCGATCCTTGCCTTCCTCGACGACGACGCGGTCGCCGACCGCGACTGGCTCCAGCGGCTCGCCGACGTCTACAGGGACCCGCTGGTACTGGGCGTCGGTGGTGCGATCGATCCCGTCTGGGAGCAGCCGCCGCCGCGGTGGTTCCCAGCGGAGTTCAACTGGGTGATCGGCTGCAGCTATGTGGGCATGCCAACGAGCGCGCAGCGTGTTCGCAACGTCATCGGGGCGAACATGTCGATGCGCGCAACGGTACTCGCGCAGGCCGGCGCGTTCGACTCCCGGCTGGGACGCGCAGCGGGGGCAAGGGCGCTCTCCGGCAGCGCCGAGGAGACCGAGTTGTGCATCCGTGCCGCGCGGCAGCATCCCGGCCATTACTGGATCTATGAGCCGAGAGCGCGCGTCGTGCACTCGGTGCCGCCACAGCGCGGCACGTGGCGCTACTTCGTCCGCCGCTGTGGCGTCGAGGGGACCGCGAAGGCGGTGCTCTCGGGCATCGCCGGCGCGCAGGATGGCCTGAGCTCCGAGCGCAGATACGTGCGATCGGTTCTTCCTCGCGCAGTGGGACGCGAACTTGCCGGCGCGGTGCGCGGCCATCCCGACGGCCTGGCTCGCGCGTCGGCGATCACAGCGGGCCTGGCGATCACCGCTGCCGCCTACGGCCGCGGCCGCTGGGCGCTATCCAACCGCTCGCGGCGCCCTGCAGGCGATCGGGGGACGCCACCGCAGGGCCCGCCGGTGGCCCCTGGCGATCACGCGCACACCCCGGCGCCGGCTGCCGCGCCGGCTTCAGAGCCGCTCACGCCATGACCGCGGCGCCGGGGCAGAACCGGACGCCGCGAGCATCGGGCGAGCGCGCTTTGAAGGTGTTGATGGTGACGCCGCGCTATCTACCGGAGATCGGTGGCGTGGAGCGCCACGTGCACGAGGTGGCCACGCGAATAGCGGCAAGCGGGGAGGCGGAGGTGAGCGTGCTCACGACGGTCCGAGGCGCTGGCGTCGGAGTCGAACGCGACGGAGCGGTGGAGGTCCGGCGTGTCCCGGCGTACCCGCGCGGTCGCGACTGGATGTTTGCGCCGCAGATCGCGCCCCAGATCGCGCGGGGCGGCTGGGATGTCGTCCATGTGCAGTCGTATCACACGCTCGTGGCTCCGCTTGCGATGGCCACTGCCGCACGCCGGCGCATTCCCTATCTGGTGACGTTCCATGGGGGCGGGCACTCGCAGCCGCTGCGCAACCAGGCCCGCCGGGGGCAGCGTGCGCTTCTGCGCCCGCTGCTCGCCAGGGCGGTCACGCTGGTGGCACTCGCGCCGTTTGAGCTCGAGGAGTACTCGGCGGAGCTCGCGATCGCGCCTGAGCGCTTCGCGCTGATCCCCAACGGCGTTGACCTTCCCGTGCCCGTGCGCGGGCCGGCGGCGCAGGGGTCCGGCGCGCCGGCGCTCGGACACCCGCTGATCGCCTCGGTCGGGCGGCTCGAGCGCTACAAGGGCCACCAGCGCGTGATCAGGGCGTTCCCGCATGTGCTCGAGGCGCAGCCGGGGGCGCGACTGTGGATAGCCGGCTCCGGGCCCTACGAGTCCGAGCTGCGGCGTCTGGCCGCGGATCTCGGCATCGCCGCCGCGGTCGAGATCAGCGCCGTCGCCGCAGATGACCGAGCCGAGATGGCGCGGCGACTCTCCCTGGTGGATCTGGTGGTCCTGCTGAGCGATTTCGAGACCCATCCGATTGCCGCGCTCGAGACCATCTCGCTGGGACGGCCGCTGCTCGTCGCGTCGGGGTCGGGACTGGGGGATCTCGCCGCGCGCGGCCTGGCGCGAGCGATCGACCCCGAGCTCGCGCCGCGCGAGGTTGCGGCGGCGATCGCGCGCGAGCTGCGAGATCCGCTCGAGCGCGCGCCGGTGGCGCTGCCGACATGGGACGAGTGTGCGGCCGCGCTGCTGGCGTTGTACCGTCGCGCGGCAGGCAGATCCAGATGAGAGTCCTGATGCTCGCCCAGTTCTACGCCCCGATCGTCGGCGGCGAGGAGCGCATGACCCAGTCGCTCGCGGGGGAGCTCGCGCAGCGCGGCCACGACGTGGCCGTCGCGACGCTGCGCCAGCCGGGGCTTTCGGCCTACGAGGAGATCGACGGCATCGGCGTGCATCGCCTGCCCGGCCTGGCGCAGCGAGCGGGAGGCCTGTTCAGCGACGAGGGCCGCCGTCACGCGCCGCCGGCTCCAGACCCGGAAACGGTACTCGCGCTGCGGCGCGTGCTCGCGAGCGAGCGCCCCGACGTCGTTCATGCCCACAACTGGCTTGCACACGCCTACCTGCCCCTACGCCGAAACGCCCGCGCGGCTTACGTCGTCAGCCTGCACGACTACAGCCTGCTATGCGCGATCAAGCGCATGATGCGTCGGGGCGTGCCGTGCAGCGGACCCGGCCTGGTCAAGTGCATGGTCTGCGCGAGCGGCCACTACGGCCGCGCCGTGGGACCCCCGGTGGCCCTGCTGACGAAGCTCTCAGGCGCGGCGCAGCGCCGCGCGGCCGACCTGTTCCTGCCCGTCAGCAACGAGGTTGCCCGGCGCTGCGCTCTGGCGGGCGGCGGCGTTCCGTTCGAGGTCGTGCCGAACTTCCGCGCGCAGAGCCGCGCGAGCGCCGCGTTTGATCCGGCGCTGCTCGAGCGTCTGCCGGACGAGCCGTTCATCCTCTTCGCCGGCGACATCACCACCGACAAGGGCGTCGGGGTGCTGCTCGAGGCCCACTCGCGCATGCCCACGCGGGTACCGCTGGTGATCGCCGGACGCCCGGTCGAGCCGGAGCTCCTGCCGGCGCGCGAGGGCGTCATCAACCTCGGGTTGCTGCCCCACGATGCGCTGCTCGCCGCCTGGCGGCGCTGCGCGATCGGGGTCGTTCCCTCAATCTGGCCCGACCCCTTTCCGACGGTCGCGCTCGAGGCCATGGCCGCCGGCGCGGCCGTCGTAGTCTCGCGCATCGGCGGCCTGCCCGAGGCGGTCATCGACGGCGACAGCGGGCTGCTCGTCACGCCCGGCGACGCCGGCGCGCTCGCGGATGCGCTGGAGCGGCTGATCGCCGATCCGGCGCTGCGAGGGCGGCTCGGAGCGGGCGCGCGAGCACGCGTGGAGGCCTTCAGCGCGCCCGCCGTGGTGCCGCGCTACGAAGCGGCGTACGAGCGCGCGCGTGAGACCCGCCGAGCGGCTCTCACGCCAGAGGCAGGGCAGCGGTCATGACCCTCACCGTTGCCAAGCCGGCGCCGCCGCAGCGAGTGGCCGAGCAGCCGTCGCCGCTCGGCTGGCTGCCCTGGACGTTTCTCGCCGTGGCCGCGGGCGTGATGGTCGTCAGCTGGGCTGACGCGCTGTCGCGGACGGGCCATCGAGCTTCGCTGCTGTTCTGGCTGGCGATGGTGCTGCTGATATTCCCGGCTGCGCTGCGTCTGTGCAGCGCCCGCGTACGCTCGAGCGAACGCCTCGCGACGGTGGTGCTGGTCGGTCTTGGCCTCTATGCCGTCAAGGTGCTGCGAGACCCGTTTGCTTTCACCTACGGCGACGAGTTCCCTCACCTCTACAACCTCCAGACGATCCTCAGCAGCGGGCGGCTGTTCGGCAGCAACTCGATCCTTCCGATCACACCGCGCTATCCGGGCCTCGAGACGCTGGCGGCGCTGATCGCCCGCGCCGGAGGGATGTCGCCCTTCGCCGCCGGGCTCACCTCGGTCGCGGCCGGGCGGCTGCTGATGATGCTCGGGCTCTACCTCCTGTACGCCCGGCTCGGCGGCTCCGAGCGCGCGGCCGGGCTCGGAGCGCTGCTCTACGCGGCCACGCCAAACTTCCTCTTCTGGTCGGTGCAGTTCGCGTACGAGTCGCTGGCGCTGCCGCTGGCGACCGTGGCGCTGTTCATAACGATCCGATGGGCGCAGGAACGCGACCCCGCGCTCCGGCGGCCGTGGGAGCTGTGTTTCGGGCTGGTCGCGGTCGCCGTGGTCGTGACCCATCACGTCTCCTCCTACGTCCTGCTCGCCTACCTGGTCGCGGTGTGCGTGATTCACTGGCGGCTGCACGGCCGGGCGG
>JBEKSK010000156.1:0-6563 GCA_049517155.1 Solirubrobacteraceae bacterium | reverse complement strand
TGATTGGATCCCACTTTAGAGCGGCGATCGGCGATCGCCGCGCCGGTGGGCGCTGTTTGCAGGAATTCAGGCGCTGACGAGTTCCGGGTCGCCGTCATCGGCGGCGGCGTCCGGTGTCACCGGCGCCTCGGCGGCGGCGGCGGGGGCCTGCGGCTCGTCGGCGGCAGCGCCCGCCTCGCTCGCGGCGTCCGGCGCGGGTTCGGGCTCGGGCTCGACCGCGGCGGCGCTGGGCGCCGGCGGCGGCGCGGCGGCGCTCGGCGCCACCGGCGGCGCGCTCGCGGCGACCGGAGTCGATCCCGGGGGAAGCTTGATCACGCGGTAGCGGATCACGCCGTCGGTGATCCGCAGGCTGTGCTCGAGCGCGCCGATCAGCGAGGCCGGCCCGCTGAACTGGAGCAGGTGATAGTCCGCGGCCTCGCGATGGTCGATCTCGTAGGCGAGCGGACGCGTGCCCCAGGCCTGGTCGCCAAGCAGTTCGCCCTCAGCCGCGATCGCCGCGCGCGTGTCGGCGACGATCTTCGCGCGACGGTCATCCTCTGCGCCCAGGTCGAGCAGCAGGATCAGGTCATAGATGGTCGTGGTGTTGGGCATCGGGGGTGGCGGATGATACCAGCGCGCCCGTTTGCGCCCGAGCGCCCGCGAGCGCCCGGCTCGCCGGACGGTCTGTCACAACCGCCGCCGTCGCCGCGGCGGACGCGACCCCCCGGCCCGTCCCGGGCCGCAGTAAAAATCCTCAGCGCACGGCCGCCTGCGCCTTCTTGGCGATGTCGTCGAGCTGCTCGTCGATCCAGTCGCCCGGGTCGCGCGCGGTGACGATCGCCTGCAGCCCGGCCAGCCGCCGCGCGCGCTCCGCCGGGTCCATTTCGAGCGCCGCGTGGATCGAGTCCGCCAGCTCCTGGATGTCGAACGGGTTGACCGACAGCGCGAACTCGCCGAGCTCGTCGTGCGCACCCGTGTTCTCCGAGAGGATCGAGACGCCGGCGTTCTGGTTCAGCAGCGGCCCCTCCTTCGCCACCAGGTTCATGCCGTCGAACATCGCGTTGACCAAAAGCACGTCGTACTGCTTGTAGGAGGCGAAGGCCTCGTCGAGGTCGTCGCGCAGCTTCAGCTGAATCGGCATCCAGTCGGGCGTCCCGTGGCGGTGGTTCACGACGGCCACCAGCGCTTCGATGCGCTCCAGGTACTCCTGGTACTGGGGGACGTCGCTGCGGGACGGCATCAGCTGTGCGATGAAGCTGACCCGCTCGCTGAAGTCCGGGTGCTGCTCGAGGAAGGTGTCAAAGGCCGAGAAGCCGCGCAGCACGTTCTTCGAGAGGTCGGCGCGGTCGACCCGCAGGATCATGAACTCGCGGCGGCGATGGGCCAGCTCGGCTTCGAACTCGGCCACTCTCGGCCCCTTGGCGACGGCCAGGGCGGCGGCGTGGTCGATCGGCAGCGGGTACGCCCGAACCCACACCTCGCGCCCCTGCCAGAACACGACGCTGCGTTCCTCGTCGATCTCCGCGCCGACCAGTTCGCGGCAGCACTGCAGGAAGTTGCGCCGGTAGGCCTGCGTGTGGAAGCCGATGATGTCGTTCGCCAGCAATCCCGAATAGAGCTCCGTGCGGATCCGCGTCGGCAGTACCCGCCAGGCGTCGGGCTGGGTCCACGGAATGTGGACGAAGTGGTGCAGGAAGACGTCCGGGCGGGCGCGGCGCACCAGCTCCGGCAGCGTGTAGAGGTGGTAGTCGTGGACCATCACGACCGGGTCGTCCACCTCCGCGATCTCATCGACGACGGCCCGCGCGAGATCCTCGTTGACGACGTTGTAGCCGAATTCGAAGGCCTCGATCTCGTTGCGGCGGATGTCGGGGGCGTTGGAGAGATCCCACAGGTAGTGCTGGATGAACCACAGCATCGGGTTGGCGAAGATGTTGTAGAAGCGGTCGTAGGCCTCGGGTGAGGATTCGACGAGCCGCACGAGATACTCGCCGCCGGCCGGCGAGCGCACCTCGAACGGACGGCCCCCGTAGCGGCGCGAAGCGGCGGCGTCATGCTCGCTCATCGCCGAGGCGATCCAGATCACCTCGCGATGGGAGGCCAGCCCGCTCAGCGCGGTGACAAGGCCGCCGGTGCCACGCTGCACCGAGCCGTCGGCCTCGAAGGTGACCGGCCCACGGTTGGAGACCAGCACCAGGCGGCGGGGCCCGCCGCTCATCGGCGCGGGCCGGCCGCCACGCGCGCGCTCGCCTCCCCGCGTGCTCTGCGCGCGCCGCGCGAGCACGCGAACTCGATCACGGCGCTGCGGGTGGGCATCGGCATCTCAAGCTGATGCTCGCAGGTGACCGCAGGCCGGTCAACCAGCTTTCCCGCTCAGGCCTCACTCGGCGGCAGGGTCAGCGTGAAGGTCGTATTGCCGGGAACCGACACGATCTCCAGCTGGGCATTCATGTGCACCGCAAGCTCGCGCGCGATCGCCAGGCCGAGCCCTGCACCGCGCGCGCCATCAGCGCTGTAGAAGGGCTCGAACACGCGTCCGATCGCGTCCTGCGGAATTCCGGGGCCGCTGTCTGAGACCGACAGGCGCGCCCCCGTGCCGTTCTCCGGCGCCACCGCCGAGACGATCATGTTCGTCCCACTCGGGGTGTGCGCGAGCGCGTTGTCGATCAGGATCCGCAGCAACTGGCCGACGCGCTCGCCGTCGCAGAGCACGCGGACCGGCTCGGCCGGGATCCGCAGCCGCAGCTGCGAGCTGTGCTGCGACAGTGCGGGGCCGAACTCCCCGGTCACTGCGCGCGCGAGGACCCCGAGGTCAGTCGCGGTCGCCGCCAGCTCGACCGCCCCCGACTCGAGCCTCGTCAGATCGAGCAGCTGTGTCGCCAGCTTGCCGAGGCGATCGACCTGGTCGCGCACCTGGCCGACGAACTGCCGTCGCGTCTCCTCATCCAGCGCCTCATCCTGGATCAGCTCTAGGAACCCGCCGAGCGAGAAGATCGGCGTGCGCAGCTCGTGCGAAGCGGTCGCGATGAACCGCCGGCGGGCGGCGTCGAGCCCCTCCAGCTGGCCCTGCATGTGTGCCAGCTCTCGCGCGAGCTGTCCGAGCTCGTCCCCGGATGAGTCGCTGAAGTGGGCCCCGAAGTCACCCTGGGCGACGCGCTGTGCGGTGTGTTCGAGCCTCAGCACGCGCACCGTCAGCGCGCGTGCGACCAGCACGCCGGTGATCAGCGCGACGAGCAGCCCGATCGCGGCGGCGAGCAGGATCCGCGAGCGCACCAGCGCGACCGCGCCGCCGATGTCGTTGAGCGGCACGCTGAAGACCACAACGCGGACCGCCGGCGGCGCGGTGGCGGGCAGGCCGACGGCGACGACGCCGAGCAGCCCGCGAGGCGTCTGGACGGTGCCCGTGACGGTTCCGTTGGGGGGCAGCGAGTCTGTCCGCACCTGGGCCGTGAAGGCGTTGATCGCATCGACCTCCGCCTGGGGTTCGTCGCTGTCGGGCTCGGAGGCTAGCGTCAGCGGCGTGGCGGCCTGGACCTGGGTCGGGCTCGTGAAGACGTTGACGATGTTGACCTGGCTGACCGTCTCGCTGGCGAGCCGCTTGGCGAGTGACTCCGCCTTCTGCTTCGCGACGGTGGTCTGCTTGCCCACGGGCGGCGAGAAGGGAATGGCAAGCAGCTCGTTGTAGATCCGCTTGATGTAATCGCGCTTGTAGGTGGCGGTGACGTTGTGCTCCAGACCGTTGACCTCCTGCTTGCGCAGCCCGGAGGTCAGCGGCGGTGCGACCACCACGTAGATCACGGCGACGCTGAGCGCCGTGACGAGGAAGAAGGTGACCGCCAGCCGCGTGCGGATCGAGCGTCGGAGCGGCGGCCGCGGCGTCGAGCGGTCGACGTCCGCCTGGCGTCGCGAGCGCCGCAGCCTCACCTCGCGCCGTCGCGGTCGCGGAAGCGGTAACCAACGCCGCGCACGGTGAAGATGTACTCCGGCTCCTTCGCGTCGTGCTCGAGCTTCTCGCGCAGGTGGCGGATGTGCACGTCGATCGTGCGCGGATCGCGGTAGGCGGAGTCGCCCCAGATCCGGTCGAGCAGCGCCTCGCGCGTGAAAACGCGGCCGGGGCTGCGGGCCAGCAGGCCGAGGATCTCGAACTCGACGAAGGTCGTCGCCACCAGGGCGTCGCGCACGCGCACCGTGCGCTTGTCGAAGTCGACACGCAGCTCGCCCGCTTCGAGCGGCTCGGCAGCCTCGCCGCGCTCGCCGGCGGCAGGCGTTGCCACCATCGAGGAGCGTCGCAGCGCCGCCTTGACGCGGCTGCGGAACTCGCGGATCGAGAACGGCTTGGTGATGTAGTCGTCGGCGCCCAGCTCGAGCCCCAGGACCTTGTCGATCTCCTCGGTCTTCGCCGTCAGCATGATGATCGGCACCGAGCTGGTCGCGCGCATCCGGCGGCAGACGTCGAGACCGTCCATGTGCGGCATCGTCACGTCCAGCACGACCAGGTCGAACTCGGTCTCGCCGAAGCGGGCCATGGCCTCGACGCCGTCAGCCGCACGCACCACCTCGTAGCCGTCCTGGGCGAGCGGATAGGACAGGAGCGTGAGGATGGCCTGCTCGTCGTCGACGAGCAGGATGCGTGTGGGTCGCTCAGCCATCGGCTTCCTCCGCACAGGTTGTCAAATCTGCGCGCCCGGCTCGCCGATGCTGGGCTACGCTGGATGTGAGTGCTCGACCTGCGTCTGTACCGCATCACGCTGCTGCCCTTCGCGGCGCTGCTCATCATCGCCGCCTTCTCGCTGCATGCGCCCCCCGGCGCGCCGGCCGGGGTGCCGGCGGCGCAGACCTTCGACACGGCCCAGGCCGCAGCCGAGATGGCGACACTCGCCGCCGCCTATCCCGAGCGTGCACCGGGCTCCGGCGGCGACGACGCGCTCGCCGAGCACCTGGCACTCACACCGTCTCCCGGTGGCTTCGCGGACGCCGGGTTCACGGGCGTGCGGGTCGTCAGCTCGAGCGTCGAGACGACCGCCGGCGCCGCCAGCGTGCGCACCGTGATCGCGACCCGCGCAGGGACGGGACCCGGGATCGCGCTGATCGCCGACCGCGGCGGCTCGTGGCAGGGCCAATCCGCGTCGACGCTGGCAGCGACCGCGACGCTGCTCGAGCTGGGGGCGATCTACAAGACCGTGCTCACCTCGCACCCGTTGACGCTCGTCTCGAGCAGTGGCGGCGCCAGCGCGATGGGCGCGGTCGCGCGCCTGCTGCCCGCGGACACCGAGGCGGCGATCGTGATCGGCGACACCGCCGATGCGCGTGGGAGCGGCCCCTACGTGGTCCCCTGGGCGCAATCAGGGGCGCTCGCTCCGGTCGTGCTGCGCCGCAGCGTCGAGGCTGCGATCGCCGCCGCGATCTCGCGCAAGGTCGCGGACGTCACGCTGATCCAGCAGCTGGTTGCGCTCGCGCTGCCGCTGAGCACCGGCGAGCAGGCGCTGCTCGGGGCGGCGGGCGTCCCGGCCGTGCTGGTGAGCGCGGACGGCGAGGAGCCCGCGAGCGGCGCCGGCACCGACGACGCGCTGATGGGTGCCTTCGGCCAGGGTCTGCTGAGCGTGACAAACGAGCTCGAGGGCTCCCCCGCCGCGCTCGCCACCGCGCCGACGCGCGATCTCGCGTTCGGCTCGCAGGTGCTGGGCGGCTGGGCGGTGCGCGCCGTCGTCGGCGCGCTGCTGCTATCGCTGCTCGGCTGCACACTCGACGTGCTGGCGCGCGCCCGCCGCCGGCGCGTCGCGGTCGGCAGCTGGATCGTCTGGGAGCTGTCGTTCGCGGCGCCGTTCGCGCTCGCCGGGCTGTTCGCCGCCGCGCTCGGCGCCGGCGGCCTGCTGCCCGCGACGCCCGCGGCGCCGGTGACGGCGGCCCAGCTGCGCGTGTCGGGCGAGGGTGTGGCGTCGCTGGTCAGCATCGGGCTCCTGTTCGTGCTGGCGTGGGTGCTGCGCACGGCGGCGCGCGCCCGCGCCAACCGCAACAGCGGCCCGCCCGACCCGGTCGGTGCGGCGGCTGCGCTGCTGATCGTCACGACCGCCACCGCCGCGCTGCTGTGGCTCGCCAACCCCTACACCGCGGCGCTGCTGATCATCCCGGCGCACGTGTGGCTGGTCGTGCTGACGCGCGAGCACGAGCGCGCGCCCTCGCTCGGAGCGCTGTGCCTCGCCGTCTCGCTCGTGCCACTCGCCGCCGCGGTCGGGCTCCTCTGCGGCGCTCTGCATGTCGAGCCGCTCGCGCTCTCGTGGACGCTGGTGCTGGCGATCGCCGGCGGCACGCTGTCGCCCTACGGTCTGCTGCTGGCCAGTCTGACCGCGGGCTCGATCGTCGCCGCCGCCGCGCTGCTGCTGCGCCGCGGCGGGGTCGGTCGTGACGATCGCGCCGAGGTGACGGTGCGCGGCCCGCTCAGCTACGCCGGCCCGGGGTCGCTCGGCGGCACCGAATCGGCGCTGCACCGCTAGCCCGCACCGAATCGGCGCTGCACCGCTAGCCCGCCTCAGCTCAGGCGGTGCTCGTAGCCGCCGACGTCGCGATCTCCCCCGGCGTCGTAGAAG
>JBEKSK010000155.1:0-6567 GCA_049517155.1 Solirubrobacteraceae bacterium | reverse complement strand
CGTCAACGACGTCATCGCCCGCGTCGAACCGCGCAGCGCACCACGCAACGGCGACAAAATCCACCTCCGCGTACGCGAAGAATCCATCCTCCTCTTCAACAAAGAAACAGGACTACGAATCGGCGTGGAGGCCGCGCCGCAAGTGGCCGCGGCAAACGTTGCGTGACACTGATCGGGCTTGACGTCGGCACAACCGCCGTCAAGGGCGTCGCGATCTCGCCCGAGGGCGAACTGCTCGCGAGCGCAAGCGAGGAATACGCCCTTTCGACGCCCCACCCGGGCTGGTCCGAGCAGGATCCCCAGGATTGGTGGCGGGCGGCGCAGGCCTGCCTTGCGGCGCTGCCGGACGGCGAGGTCGGGTTCTCGGGCCAGATGCACGGCCTGGTCGTACTCGGCCGGAGCGGCGAGGTGCTGCGGCCGGCGATTCTCTGGAACGACCAGCGAACGGCGGCGCAGTGTGCGCAGATCGAGCAGCTGGTCGGCCTCGAGCGGCTGATCGCGCTGACCGGAAACCGTGCGCTCACGGGCTTCACGGCGCCGAAGCTGCTCTGGCTGCGCGAGCACGAGCCCGACGTGTACGCACAGGTCCGCCATGTCCTGCTGCCGAAGGACTACGTGCGTTTCCGCCTCACCGGCGAGCGGGCGATCGACGTCGCGGACGCTTCGGGCACGCTGCTGTTCGACGTCGCCGGGCGCCGCTGGTCGCAGGAGGTCTGCGACGCGCTCGAGGTCCCGCTCGAGTGGCTGCCACCCGTGTTCGAGTCGACCGAGATCGCCGGCGCCGGCGATCAGGCCGCGGCGGCGCTCGGCGTCGGCATCGTCTCGCCCGGGCTGGTCTCCGTCGTGCTCGGCACCTCGGGGGTCGTGTTCGCGGTGCTGCCGGCCTACGCGCCGGA
Source organism: Solirubrobacteraceae bacterium (assembly GCA_049517155.1). Classification (GTDB taxonomy): domain Bacteria; phylum Actinomycetota; class Thermoleophilia; order Solirubrobacterales; family Solirubrobacteraceae; genus Palsa-513. The sequence goes on along the minus strand of JBEKSK010000155.1, from coordinate 5,671 downwards.
CCCAGAGGCCCGCGTTCACGTCTTCTGCCACGCCGCCCCGGGCACCTGGCATGCGATGGGTGTGATGCTCAGCGCGGCCGGATCGTTCGCCTGGCTGCGCAGCGTGCTGGGCGGCGACTATCGAACACTCGACCAGGAGGCGGAGCGCTGGGACCCGGGTGTCGAAGGACTCCAGTTCGCCCCCTATCTCGCGGGCGAGCGGACCCCCCACGCCGACCCCGACGCGCGCGGCGCCTTCGCCGGGCTGGCGCTCCGTCACGACCGCGGCGCGCTTGCGCGCGCGACGCTCGAGGGCGTCGCCTACGGGCTGCGCGATTCGCTCGAGCTGCTGCGCGAGCTCGGCGTCGACGCCCGGGCCGGGCGCCTCTCCGGCGGCGGCAGCGCAAGCGAGTTGTGGTCGCGGATCGTCGCCTCGGTGCTGGACATACCGCTCGAGCGGACCGAGTCCCAGGAGGGCTCAGCCTTCGGCGCGGCGCTGCTCGCCGGCGTGCGCTCCGGCGTGTTCACGGACGTGGCGGACGCCGTCGCGCGGTGCGTCCGCGTCCGCGACCGGGTCGAGCCGGACCCGCACTGGGCGCAGGCTTACGCCGGCGGCTACGAGCGCTACCGCATGCTTTACCCGGCCCTGCGCGAACTGCGGCAACGAGAGGAGAGTGGGCGATGAAGATCGGCCTGATGATCGAAGGACAGGAGGACGTCACCTGGGAGCAGTGGCTCGCTCTGGCGCTCGCCGCTGAGGAAGCCGACCTGGACGGGCTGTTCCGGTCGGACCACTACCGCTCGATCCACCGCGGCGACCCGGCCGGCTCGCTGGATTGCTGGGCGACGCTCGCGGCGCTCGCCGCGCGCACACAGCGGATCCGCCTGGGCTCGCTCGTCTCGCCGACGACGTTCCGGCCCGTCTCGGTGCTCGCCAAGAACGTCGTCACCGTCGACCACATCTCCGGCGGACGCGTCGAGCTGGGCATCGGCGCCGGCTGGTATGAGCCCGACCACGACGCCTACGGCTTTGCCTTCGGCAGCGTCGGCGAGCGAATGTCGGAGTTCGAGCGCCAGCTCGAGGAGATCAACCGCCAATGGACGACGGCGGCCGAGATCTGGCCGAAGCCCCTGCAGAAGCCGCGGCCCCCGATCATCGTCGGCGGCGCCGCCAAGCCACGCAGCGTGCGCGCGGCGGTCCGCTTCGCGGACGAGTACAACACGGTCGTCCCCACGCTCGAGCAGGCGCGCGAGCGCTGCCAGATCGTTCGCGAGGCAGCGCACGCGGCCGGGCGCGAGCCGCTGCGCTTCTCGATGATGACCACCTGCGTGGTCGGGCGCGACGAGGGCGAGGTCCGCGACCGCCTGCGTGCGTGGGATGAGTCCTCAAAGCTCGACCACGCCCCGGAGCTGTCGGGCACCGTCGAGCAGGTCGCCCAGACGCTGCGCGAATACGAGGCGGTCGGTGTGGAGCGCGCGATGCTGCAGCACCTTGCGCACGAGGACGTCGAGATGGTCGCGGTGCTCGGGGAGCTGGCGCGCGCGCTGCGCTGAGCGCGGAGGCGATCAGCCGCCCGGCGCCACGCCGCAGCCGCTGGCAACCGCAGCGCGTCTGAGGTCCTCATCCCAGCTGACGATCGTGGTGTCGGCGGCGAGCGAGGTGGCCGCCGCGAGATGCACCGCGGCGTAGCCGCGCAGCCCGAGCTGCTCCGCAAGCGATCCGGCCCGGTGAGCGAGGTCATCGTCGATGCCGACGACGAGCAGTTCGAACGCCAGCGACCCGAACTCGGTGCGGGCCCGCGCGTGTCCGCCGGCGCTCAGCCGGCCGCCGCGCCGCGCAGCGGCGAGCGCAGCGCAGCCCTCAGGGTAGGACAGGATGCTCGACGCGGCGGGCGCGGGCGCGTCCCACAGCGCGTCGGCAAGCTCAGAGCCGGGCTCGGCGACAACGAGCTTGATCAGCGCCGAGGTGTCGAAGTAGAGGATCAGCGTCGTTGCTGGGCGACGAGGTCCGAGACCGAGCCTGTGGCCTTCACGCGCGCGCGCCGCGAACGGCGTGGACGCGTTGGGGCTGTGATCAGGCCACGCCGGATGAGGTCTTCGATCGCCTCCGCCTCGCCGACGGCGGACAGGCGCGCGATCGGGCGCCCGCGGCGGGTCACGATCACGGCAGCGCCCAACTCGACGCGCTCGAGATGCTCGCTGAGGCGGTCATGGAGCTCCCGCACGCCTACTTCGTATTCCCGGCCATGTAGCGTCATAAGTTGCAAGTTAGCAGCTACATGGATCGGCACTCGACGTGTTCGCGGCCGCAGTCGCGGGACCAGTCTCGGCTTTCACGATCTGAAAGAACTTTCACCATTCCGACGGCTATACTCGCCGCGATGCCGGCTTCGCTGACCGCTACGGCGCCCGCAAAGACCTCGGTGCGCTCGGTTGCGCGCGCCGCTCGCTGGCTGCTGTGGATCGCCGAGCACGAGGGCGCGAGCGCGACGGACGTGGCGCGCGAGTTCGACGTGCCGCTGCCGACCGTGCACCATGTCCTCAGCACGCTCGCGCAGGAAGGGCTGCTCGAGAAGGACGCGGCGCGGCGCTACCACATGGGGCCGAACGTCGGTGTGCTCTCGGGATCGTTCGTGCGCGAGCAGGGCGTGCCGAGCATCTGGCAGCGAGCGCTCGCGGAGCTGGCTTCCTCGACCGGCGAGACCGCGCATCTCGCGGCCTGGCGCGGCGGCGAGATCAGGATCCTCGCCGGCGTGGAGGGCAGCCGCGCCGTCCGCGTGCCCGACATCCACATCGGCTCCTACGCCCACGCCCACGCCCGCGCGGCCGGGAAGCTGCTGCTCGCGCTCGCGCCGCCGGCGCAGCGCGACGCCTACCTTGCGCTGCATCCGCCGACGCGCCTGACCGCCAAGACGATCACCAGCCCGGTGCGCCTTCGCGTCGAGCTCGACCGCATAGCGGCGGCCGGCTACGCCACCGACAACGAGGAGTTCGCCGACGGGCTCGCGTGCCTGTCGGTGGCGATCATCGAGGGCGGCGCCGTGGTGGCGGCGCTGAGCGTCGCCGCCCCCTCACAACGCTTCCGCGCCGAGCGCCAGTTCCTGCTGCGACAGGCCCGGAAGGCCGCGGCGGACGCCGCGCGCGCCGACGGGGCAGTTGGCATGGCGATGGCGCGGGGAGCGTGACGGCGGTGGCGGGCGCGGAGGCGGCGGAGAAGAAGGAGCTCGGCCTGCGCTGCTTCGAGCGGATGCTGCTGATCCGCGGCGTGGAGGACGAGGTCCAGCGGATGTTCACGCAGGGCCTCGTGCGCGGCACGACCCACCTCTGCCAGGGCCAGGAGGCGAGCTGCGTCGGCGTCTGCGCCGCGCTGCGCGAGGGCGACACGATGACCTGCACCTACCGCGGGCACGGAGCGGTGCTCGCGATGGGCGCCCAGGCGGACGCGGTCCTCGGCGAGATCATGGGCAAGGCGCAGGGGCTGTGCGGCGGCAAGGGCGGCTCGATGCACCTCACCGACGTGGCGGTCGGGGCCTACGGATCGTTCGCGATCGTCGGCGCGCACCTGCCGATCGCGGTCGGCCTCTCGTTCGCCTCGCGCTACCTCGGCGACGACAGCGTCAGCGTCTGCTTCTTCGGCGACGGGACCACCAACATCGGGGCCTTCCACGAGGCGCTGAACCTCGCCTCGCTGTGGAAGACGCCGACGATCTTCGTCTGCGAGAACAACCGATACGGCGAATACTCCCCGCAGAGTCTGACCACCCCGGTCGAGCGGCTGGCGGACCGCGCCGCCTCCTACGCCATGCCGGGCGTCGTCGTCGACGGCAACGACCTGTTCGCTGTGCACGCGTGCGCCGGTGAGGCGGTGGCGCGGGCTCGCAGCGGCGAGGGGCCCACGCTGATCGAATCTCTGACCTACCGCCAGGTCGGCCATTCGCGCTCCGATCCTGCCAAGTACCGCCCGGAGGGGGAGCTTGACGAATGGCTCGCCCGCGACCCGATCGTTCTGCTCGCGCGGGCGCTCTCCGAGCTCGGCGTCGGCGACGCCGAGCTCGAGCGGTCCCGGGAGAAGGTCGCAGGCGAGGTCGCGGGCGCGCTCGAGCGCGCGAAGTCCTGGCCCGATCCGGAGCCGCAGGCGCGCTTCGAGAGCGTCTGGGCATGACCGAGGTCACCTACCGCCAGGCGATCACGCAGGCGCTCGCCGACGAGCTCGACGCCGACGAGCGGGTGATCTTGTTCGGCGAGGACATCGCCGCCGCGGGCGGCGTGTTCAAGGCGACCGAAGGGCTGCAGGAGCGCTTCGGAGCGCGCCGCGTGCTCGACACGCCGATCTCCGAGCAGGCGATCGTGGGCTGCGCGATCGGCGCGGCGATCCGGGGACTGAACCCGGTGATCGAGATCATGTTCGCCGACTTCGCCGGCGTCTGCTTCGACCAGCTTGCCAACGAGCTGCCGAAGTACCGCTACATGACCGACGGCCAGGTCAGCGTCGGTCTGACCGTGCGCCTCGCGGGAGGTGCCGGCGGCGGCTTCGGCGCCCAGCACTCGCAGTCGGTCGAGAACTGGTTTTTGAACATCGTCGGGCTGAAGCTCGTCACCCCCGCCACACCCGCCGACGCCTACGCGCTGCTGCGCGCGGCGATCCGCGATCCAAACCCCGTGCTCTTCTTCGAGCATAAGAACCTCTACAACCTGACGGGAGAGCTCGAGTCGGCGGCGCCCGCGACGATCGGCAAGGCCGCGGTCGTCCGCGAGGGCAGCGACATCACGCTCGTCGCGACCCAGCTGATGCGCCACCGGGCGACCGAGGCCGCGGAGCTGCTGGCGGCCGAGGGCGTCGCGGCAGAGGTCGTCGACCCGCGCACGATCGTCCCCTTCGACCTCGCGACGGTCATCGCGAGCGTCGCCAAGACGAACCGCCTGATCTGCGTGCAGGAGTGCTCGCAGGCCGGCAGCTGGGGCGCGAGCGTGATCGCGGCGCTGGTCGCCGAGAACTTTGAACTGCTCGATGCGCCGCCGATCATTGTCGGGGGCGACGAGACGCCGATCCCCTACTCCGGCGAGCTCGAGGCGGCGTGGCTGCCGAGCCCGGAGCGGATCGCGCAGGCCGCCCGCGAGACGCTGGCATATTGACGCGCGGAGCGTGAGCGTTGATTGCCGACGTCCTGCACTTCTCGTTCACGGTCAGCGACATCGAGGCCTCGATCGACTGGTACACGCGGGTGCTCGGCCTGAAGCTGGTGCACCGCCAGCGCCAGGAGAACGAGTACACACAGGTGCTGGTCGGGATCCCCGGAGCGATCCTCGAGGTCGCCCAATTCGCGGTGCCCGGCGTGCCGCCGGCGAGATCGACGCACATGCTGGAGCTGGTCGAATATGTCACGCCGCGCGGTGAGGCGTTCGGCGAGCTTGCGACCAACAGCGTCGGCTGCGCGCACCTGGCGCTGATGGTGACCGACATCCACGAGCGCCACGCGCGGATGTGCGAGCAGGGAGTCGTGTTCCGAAATCCGCCCGTCGCGATCACGGCGGGCGCGAACAGCGGCGGTTTCGCCTGCTACTTCCACGACCCCGACGGGATCACGCTCGAGCTGCTGCAGCCCTCGCCGGCGCGTGCGCGCGAGCTGGGGCTCCCGTGAGCATCCCGGTCTCAGGCGGCGGGCCGGCGCCGATCGGCCGCATCGATCAGATC
>JBEKSK010000154.1:0-6589 GCA_049517155.1 Solirubrobacteraceae bacterium | reverse complement strand
CTGCACCGCCGTCGGCAGCTACGACGACAGCTCCGGCAACCGTCAGGGGCTGCTGTTGAGCGAGTCCGCGGGCGCGTGGGCGACCGGGTTGCAGGCGACGCTCCCCGCGAACGCCGGATCCCCCACGGACGTAGCTCTCAACTCGGTGTCGTGCGCGTCGGCGGGCAACTGCACCACCGTCGGCAACTACGACGACAGCTCCTACAACCAACAGGGGCTGCTGTTGACCGAGACCGCGGGCGTGTGGGCGACCGGCGTCGAGGCGACCCTCCCCGCGAACACCGCATCGGAACCGAGCGTAAGCCTCACCTCGGTGTCGTGCGCGTCGGCGGGCAACTGCACCGCCATCGGCACCTACTACGACAGCTCCGGCAATGAGCAGGGGCTGCTGATCAGCTCGACGACGCCCTCAACGAGCCTGACGGCCGCGCCCCAGATCGCGCGACACGGCGCCGTCGGACTCGACGTCGCCAGCGCAACGCTCACAAGCGGCGGAACAGCACTGTCCGGACAGACGATCACGTTCACCGACGGCTCGCTGCAGCTATGCACCGCCACCACGAACACGAACGGCACCGCCACGTGCCTGATCCCGCTCAAAGACGAGATCCTGGTCCTGCTCGCCAACAAATACACCGCCACCTACACCGCAACATCCAACTACGGCGGCTCGACCGCCACCACACCCGCAATCATCCTCTAGGTCGCGAGCGCGGCCGCCCGTCAGCCGCGCGCTCCTGCTTTCTTCCTCACGTAGGTGGTGGAGGCGACCGCCGGATACCACTCGGGCGAGCGATCTTGCCGCAAAAGTGGAGCCTCAGCGCGCGAGTCCTTCGGCTGCGGCGTGGTCGCAGAGGTAGTCGCGGAGGTAGGGCAGGGCGAAGTCCACGAAGCCATGGCCGGTCGACTCGATGAGCTCCGAGGCGATCAGCCTGAGTCGGTACTGGCTCGCGAAGTTCCCGTCGATGTCGAGTCGCTCCTGGATATCCTTCATCCGTGATGGGCCGTCGTCGCGCGCCATTGCGAGAAGGAAGGACTTGTCGATTGCGGAGGCGCCGCCGAGCGCGGGCTCGTAGATGAGCGTGCCCAGGCGGCGTAGAGCGTTTGCCACGCCGTCGCGTGCGCTGTCCCTTGAGATCTCGGTCTCGGATCGGCGAAGACGCCACACCCGGGCGCCGACCAGTTGGATGAGGAACGGGTAGCTGCGCGTGCCTTCGACCATTACGGCGAGGACGTCGTCGGCGACTTTGCGCCCGCTCGCCTCGATTGGTGTCCTGATCGCAAGCGCGACGTCCTCGCGACCGACCGATCCGAGGGCGTGTCGCTCCGCTCTGCGGAGCAATGTGAGCACTTCGTCGTTGACGACGTCGCTTACCGCCGAGGCTAGGCCGGCTCCGACGAAGGCCAACGCGCGCTCCTCTCTGAAGGCGTGTTGTACCGTCGTCGCGAGTTGCCGCAGTTCGGCGATTTGGTTTTGGCGGATCTCATCGAGGGCGATGAGCAGCCCAGTTTCGTGCTCGGCGCGGCGATCCGTTTAGACCTTTTAGAGGTCTTTAGATATTGCGGCGATAGTTTCGATTCGCGTATCCCGCTTAGCATAATTGCCCGCAAATAGGTGCTTTTGGGTGGTTCCGTTGTCGCAACTTTGCTGGCAAAGTGGCCGCCGGTAGCGCGGATATACGCCGCCGGGGCGGTGGGGACGGGCGAATCTCGGTCGCGAAGCTGCCGTTGCAGATCAGATTGCGTGCTCATCAACCGGTAAGCGCGCCGCGCCACCCCCACAACCAGCCCGCGAAAGTGGGTGTCGTGCTTTCCACTGCGCAACGCGGTCGGCTACGGTTCCGCCGCGTGGAGCTGCGGCGGCGCATCGTCGATCGAACCGGTGAGTTCTTGCTCTTCGCCGTGACGCCACCGCGGCTGACGACGGGACCGGGGAAGAGTAGGGAGATCGCCCAGGTCACCCTTGAGCGACTACGGCCGGTGGGGGTCGACGGCCTGGTCCTCTACGACATCGATGACGAGAGCGACCGCAATCCCGACGAACGGCCGTTTCCGTTTCTGCCCACGATGGACCCGGCCGAGTACCTCGCCCGCGACCTGGCGGGCCTGGACGTGCCCGCCATCGTCTACCGCGCGGTCAGCAAGTACACCGAGGACGGCCTGCGTTCCTGGCTCCGACGCCAGGATCCGGCCCGAGTCCTATCGGTCTTCGTTGGTGCCTCCTCCCGCGAGAAGGCGGTCACGACCTCGCTGTTGCGGGCCTACGAGCTCCGAACCGAGGTGCGGCCGGAGCTGCCACTCGGCGGGGTCGCGATCCCCGAGCGGCACGCGCGCACACACAACGAGCACCTCCGGCTCGTCGCGAAACAGGCTTCAGGTTGCTCCTTCTTCGTCACTCAGGTCGTCTACGACGTCAACGCGGCAAAGGACTTGGTCTCTGACTATCGCTACGAGTGCGCCGAGCACGACTTGGAGCCGGTGCCGATCGTCTTCACGTTCTCGGTCTGCGGCTCGGTGAAGACGCTGGAGTTCCTGCAGTGGCTTGGTGTCGACGTCCCGCGCTGGATCGAGAACGATCTGCGCCATGCCGACGACACCCTCAGCGCGTCCTACGATCAAGCTGTGGCCACGGCCGTCGAGCTAGCCACGTTTTGTCGACGCGTCGGTGTTCCATTCGGGCTCAACGTCGAGAGTGTCTCGATCCGCAAAGTCGAGATCGAGGCCTCCGCGCGGCTCGCTGCCCGGCTACGAGCCGAGCTCCGCCGATAACAGCCGGAATCGGCATGCCGCTGCGCTGACCAGTCGGGCGCTCCGTGGGCGGGAACGAGGCTGATTTCGCCGAAGCAGTTGCGCTCCGCGCTGCGCCCGAACGGTTGCCCGATCGTCGCGAAATCGGCGGCGCCGGTTGCAGTGGCGCGCACAGACGCACGCTCGCGACGTCCGACCTCAGCGTTGTGCCGCGAGGATCTTCATGAGCGCCGGGACCGAGTCGCCGGTGAGCATCGGGATGAAGAAGTTACGCGCGCCCGCGTCGATGAGCTCGGCCATGCCGTCGGCGATGACCGCAGGCGGGCCGCTGATGTAGAAGTGTCGACCGGCAAAGTCGCGCAGACCGAGCTCGTCCATCAGCCTCACGTTCGCCTTACCCCGGTATGCGTTGGAGTCCACCCAGCCGTTGCCGAACTGCCACACGCGGTCCGCGATGTCCGGGTCCAGACGGAGGCCCTTGCGCTCGTAGATCGCATCGGCGATGGTCTCGCGTGACGGCTTCCCCGCGCTCCGCCACATGTAGCCCAGCATGCGCGCGGCGTACACGTCGAGGCCGGGGATGTCGATCGCGCCGTTCTCGTGCTCGGTGACGATCACGCGCAGCTCGAACCAGATGTCGAAGTCCGCGAGCGACCGCCCGACCTCAGCAGCGCCGGCTGCCGCGCGCTCGAGGGTGGTGCGAACGACGTCGGGCGAGCCAACCTGGGCGACGATCGCACCGTCGGCGAGCTGGCTCGCGGCGCGGATCGTTCGCGGCCCGTCCGCCGCGAGCCACACCGGCGGCGCCGGTCCCTCGAACTCGAGCCGCATGCGCAGCGGGTGCTCGTCCCAGCTGATCTCCTCACCGGCCATCAGGCGCCGCACCGCCATCGCGTAGTCGGTGAACTCGCGAAGCCTGTACGGCCGCTGGCCTAGCTGGATCAGCGATAGGTCGCCGCTCCCGATCCCGCAGAACATGCGGCAATCGGACAGCTCCTGCAGCGACATGAACTGGTTTGCGAGCACCGCGGGGTGACGCAAACCCGGCACCGTCACCACCGTTCCAAGCAGCACGCTGGTGGTCGCGAAGGCCGCGCGCGCCATCGCTGTGTACGGGTCACGGCGCTGCGTCGGCCACTCGCCCCACGCAAGCGCATCAACACCGAGCTCCTCCAACTCCCGTGCAACAGGAGCGGGATCAGCACCGCTGCCCGGGACGGTTCCCGGGAAGAACCCAAAGCGAATCGGTCCAGCCGGCATCAGAGCCTCCTCGATTTCCTACGGAGCGCGTCGCGCTGGCCGCGCGACGCGGCATAGTAGCCGCTGGGCTGGCGACTGGACTCTCAGACCCGTGCGGTTCGTGCAGGTGGCGTGCGGCGGCTGCCGACGGGCCCCCACTCAACCGCTGGAGATCGAGTGCGCGGTGTCGCGGCCGCGGCGTCTCCCCGTCAGGAGTACGGCGAGCGTGCTCGCGCGGATTGGCCGCCCAAGGCGCTCGTGCAGCGTGCGATTCTCGCTCCTGAGGGCGTCGCGCTGGCCGGGGGAGAGCCGTGCCCAGAATGACATCGTCGCGAGCAGGGCATTGAGCTCCTCGGCGGTGTGCTCGACCAACGTGGGCGCGGTTGCGAGTTGCACGTCCTCGAAGAGATCCGCTGCGTAGTCGCGCCCGATGTCGTAGCTGCCCAGCCAGCCCCAGGCGTCCGCGACGTTCCGGCGGCGCTCCTGTACGCCCGCGATCGTGCTCTCGAGGTCGCGGTAGGAGGGCCAGGTAGCGGCGACCTCTGGCGCGCAGCCGCGCATCGCCGACAGGAGCTGCTCCTGATCATCGGCACTACGGCGTTCCCGCAGCCCGAAGTACTGGAGCAGCGCAAGCGTCCCGTCGGGAGCGAGCACGTCGGCGATCGCTCGCCAGCTGAGATCAGGATCGACCCAGTGGATCGCGGACGCCGAGAACACCGCCTGGTAGCGCTCGCGGGGAAGCCGGGTGTCCTCGAGCCGCGCGTTCACGAACTCCACATCGCCGGCGTCCTTCAGGTTCTCCGCGGCGACTGCAATCAGTTGGGCCCCGGGGTCGAGTGCCGTCACGCGCAACCCTCGAGTGAGGAGGCTGCGCGTGAGCTGACCGGTCCCGCAGCCGATCTCGAGCACCTGGTCGCCGGCGGCGATGCACGCCAGCTGGCAGGCGTGATCAACGAGCGCGTCGGGATAGGAAGGGCGGTTGCGGTCGTACTCCGCCGCGATCTCATCGAACACCTTGCCGTAGCTTCGCGTGAGCGTCCGATCGGTCACCCCCGGAACGTAGTTGCTGATCCGGATGCGGCCCTCTCGCCGAGCGAGCTGCAGCCCGTTCCGACCACCCACCCGCAATCGGCCCCGTCTTGATCAGGACGCCTGGGCGCCGGAAATGCGCCTGCTGCGCCGGGAGGGCCCGAATCCGGGCGGTGGCGCTGGCCGTGCCTCTTGCTGGACGCGCCGTCGAGAGACTGCCATAGCGACTGCGCAAGAGCGGTCCGGCGCGCCCGCTAGGCTGATTTCGCTGGGGGTTAGCCGGCGTGGGGTGGGGAGCCAACGTGACCAGAGGACTCGCGCAGATTGCGGCTGCTGGGCCGAAACGCGCAGTCGCACTCGTGATCGTCGTGGTGGTATTTCTCGCCGGCTGGCTCGCCGCTCAGGTGGGCGATGCCGCCCAGAGTTCCTCGGCGCCCGTCGAGGTCGTGTCACCTCTGCCAGGGACGCCCGACGCGAACCCCGGCACGCAGATCAGCTTCCTGGGTGCGCCTGCGTCGCGGCTGCGCGACATCGTCGTCACAGGTTCCGAGAGCGGGTTGGACGCGGGCCGGCTGCGTTACTACTCGACTCACACGGGAGGCAGCTTCCTGCCGCAGCACGCGTTCATCCCCGGTGAGCGGGTGACGGTCTCCGCGAGCATCGTCGGCTACGGCCCGCCGATTCGGATCGGTACGAGTTTCACAGTGTCTTCTCCATACGCGCTGCCGGCGCCGGCGCCACCTACCCCGGCCGCGGGCACAACGTCGAACCTGATGAGGTTCCACTCGCGCCGCGACCTCGAGCCGCCCGCGGTGACCGTGACGACCCCGTCCGCCGATCCAACGCTCGGTGACTTGTTCGTCTCACCGGACTCGGGGCCTGCGCAGACAGGACCGATGATTCTCGCGCCGAGTGGCTCGCTCGTCTGGTTCGATCCGATGCCGGCCGCGATGACCGCCTTCGACCTCAACGTTCAGACCTACAAGGGCCAGCCGGTTCTGACCTGGTGGCAGGGCCAGGTGGTCGAGGGCCACGGCCAGGGCGTCGATGTGATCGAGAACGACCATTACGAGCCGGTAGCGACGGTCCACGCCGGAAACGGCCTGTTCGCGGACCTGCACGACTTTCAGATCACCCCGCAGGGCACGGCATGGATCACCGCGTTCGCCCCGCAGCACGCTGATCTCAGCGAATACGGCGGCCGTCGAGACGGCCTGATCGACGACGGTGTCGTCCAGGAAATTGACATCAAGACCGGGCTCGTGATGTTCCAATGGGACGCCCTCGGCCACATTGCGGTCACGGATACCTACATGCGCACGCCCACGATCGCCACGAACGTCCTCGACTACTTCCACGTCAACTCGATCGACCCCCTGGCCGGCGGAGATCTCCTCGTGTCCTCGCGCAATACGTGGGCCGTCTACCTGATCAGCGAGACAACTGGCGCGGTGATCTGGCAGCTCGGCGGCAGGGCAAGCAGCTTCAGTCTCGGTCCCGGGGTTCGCTTCGCCTGGCAGCACGACGCCGAGTTGCGTCCGGACGGAACGATCAGCGTGTTCGACAACGAAGC
>JBEKSK010000153.1:0-6607 GCA_049517155.1 Solirubrobacteraceae bacterium | reverse complement strand
GAGGATGCTTCGGTCCAGGCGGGCGCGTTGTCGTCACCAGTGCCGCCAGGGACCGCGTGGGACTGGTGCTTGGCGTAATTCGTGCGCAGCACTCACCGACTGGTGGTCCCCCCGGTCGTGGACGCACGCGGTCGCTGGATGTCGGGCCGAGCGATCGCCAGGTAGGAAACGAGCAGGAACGTCGCCACAGCGAGTACCACCGACGTCTGGCCGTTGCCGAAGCCCAGTCCGGTGATGTTCGACGGTTTGCTGACGTAGTCCGAGAACGACGCACCCAGAGGGCGCGTCACCACGTAGGCCATCCAGAACGCCGCGATGCTGTTCAGGCCGAATCGCCACCAGGCCAGCGCCGGCAGCAGGATCACCGCGAAGAAGAAGATTCCCGAGGCCAGATAGCCCATGCCGAGCGAGGATGCCGTGTAGTCCCCGAGCGCGGTGCCGAGGGCAAAGGTTGCGAACACCGTGGTCCAATAGAAAGCCTCGCGCCGCTGCGTCGTAACGCTGTGGATGGACAGCGTTCCTTCAGCCCACTGCCACGTCCAGAACACGGCTGCGAGGATGACCGCCCACAGAATTGTCGTCCCCGCGTAGGCGATATGGACGTCGAGATGAAGGAAATCCGAGATCCCGGTACCGGCGATGGCGATGGCGTAGGCCAGAAACCAATATGCGAAGGCTCGGTATCGGCGACTGGCGAACTGCAGGACGAGCGCAACCACGAATAGCGCGACCTCTGTGCCGCCGCCCCCGAAGTTCCCATAGGTCTTCAGGTAGTCGGAGGTGACCTCCCCGCCGGCGGTGGTCAGGATCTTCACGACCCAGAAGACGAAGATGATCTCGGGAACCTTCGCGGCAACGGGCGCGGGAAAGAACCGTCCAATTACACGCACCTGGCCATCGGCGTGCAGACGCTCGGCGTCGGAGCCAGGGCCAGGCAGGCGGCTTGCAGAACTCACGTAACGGACGGCTCCAGATCGTTGTCGCGGTCAGCTTAGACGCGTCGACGATCAACAGGTTGCGCGGCGACCTCACGCCAGCTTCGCAGTGGCAGGAGGCCTTAGGCGGCGCTGAGCGCCTCTCGCACCGCGGCCGCCGTGCGCCTGTGCAGCGCGACGCCGGCGGCGCGATCGGTGCGTACTTCGATCAGCGTCGCGCCCGCCGGCTGCGCCAGCAGCGCGCGCAGCTGCGCGAGCGTCTGCGGCCGTTCGTGGCGAAAGCCATACAGCCGCGCCGCCTGCTCGAAGTCCAGTCCGGTCGGCGTAGCGATGTGCTCCTCGTAGACGTCTGCTTCGCCCGCGATTGGCAGGTAGTCGAACACCGCCGCGCCGCCGTTGTTGATCAGCACGATCGTCAGCGAAAGCTTCAACCGCGATGCCGCCAGCAGCCCGCCGATGTCGTGGGCGAAGGCGACGTCGCCGATCAGTGCGACGACGCGGCCGCCCGACACGGCAGCGACTCCCAGCGCACTCGAGAGCGTGCCGTCGATTCCGTTCGCGCCGCGGTTTGAGAGCGCGCGCGGGCCCGCGTCGAGCACCGGCCAGAATGACTCGAGATCGCGGACCGGCATCGACGCTGCGACGAACACCGTGGCGTCCGCCGGCAGCACGGCCGCGATGGTGCGCGCGACGTTCGGCTCGCTCAGCTCGTCGCCGAGCGTGCGCTCGATCGCAGCGGCGGCCGCTGCGTCCGCCGCGCGCCAGTCGGCAAGCCAGGCCGGATCGGCCGGCGGCGGGGATTCGAGCAGACGCGGATCGGCCCGCAGCACGAGCTCGACGACGCCAGCGGGATCCTGCCAGGCGAGCTGCGGGTCGATCAGGATCTGACGGGCGTCGCCCGATCGCTGGAGCCAGGTCCGCAAAGGCTTCGAGGTCGGCAGATCGCCGACCCGGATGACGACCTCCGGTGCGTGCGCCTCGGCAAACTCGCTGTCGCGCAGCAGCAGGTCATAGTGGGCGACCGCCGCCGCGCCGCGCCGCGCACCCGAGAGCGGGTCGGCGAGCAGCGGATAACCGGCCGCGAGTGCCAGCGCCGGCACCGCAGGCGCGAGGCCGCCGTCGTCGCGTCCCGCCACGATCACGCCCCGCGCGGGCGCGACGATGTGCTCGGACAACCGCGCCCCGCGTGGTTCGCCGCCGTGCACCACGGCCCAGGCGCGCCCGTCGCTGCGGCCGCCGCGAGGCCGGCGGGCGCCGTCCGGCACCAGCGGATCGCGCAGCGGCCAGTTCAGGTGCACCGGCCCGGGCCGCTCGCCGGTCGCCTTGGCGCAGGCGCGGCAGGCGAGTGCGCGAACCCAGGCGATCCGCTGGTCGCTGACGTCGTGGTTGCCGACCTCGAAGAACCAGCGGACCGCGTCGCCGTAGAGCTTGATCTGGTCGATCGTCTGGCCGGCACCGCTTTCGCGCAGCTCCGGAGGGCGGTCCGCGGTCAGTACGATCAGCGGCACGCGCGCCTCGCTCGCCTCGATCACGGCGGGGGCGAGATTGGCCGCGGCGGTCCCCGAGGTTGCGGTGATGGCGACGGGCCGCCCGGTCGCCTTGGCGATGCCCAGCGCGAAGAAGCCGCTCGAGCGCTCGTCGATGTGGGAGTGCGCTCGCAGCCGCGGGTGGCGGGCCAGCGGCAGCACGAGCGGCGTGTCGCGCGACCCAGGTGAGGTGCAGACGTCGCGCACGCCGCAGCGTGCCAGCTCATCGACGAAGGCCGTGATCAGATCATGGCTGTCGAGGGCCGGGGCCACGCACGAACCGTAGCGGGATCGCCGCAGAGCGCCGCCCTGACAGACTGGCGGCCGTGTCGACCACCGTCGTCCTCCTGCACGGCTTCGCCGCCACTCCGCGACAGTGGGACCGCACGATCGCGGAGCTGGCCCCGGGCGCCTTCACGCCGGTTGCGCTGGACATCACCGGCGCGGTGCCGTTGACGCCGGACGGCGTCAGCGACCTCGTCGCCGCGACCGCCGATGAGCAGTTCGTGCTCGGCGGCTACTCGATGGGAGCGCGCCTGGCGCTGCACACGGCCCTGGCGATCCCTGCGCGCATCAGCAGGCTCGTCCTGCTCTCCGCGAGCGCGGGCATCGAGGACGACGTCGAGCGGGCGGCTCGCCGGGCCGCGGACGAGTCGCTGGCAGCGGCGATCGAGCAGGAGCCGATCGAGTCGTTCGTGAAGCGCTGGCGCGCGGTCGCGCTGTTCGCGCGCGATCCGGACTGGGTGCACGAGGAGGTCGCCGCCGATGAGCGACGCTGCGACCCGGCCCAACTCGCGGGGTGCCTGCGCGGCCTGGGCGCCGGGGCGATGACGCCGATGTGGGAGCGGCTCGCCGAGCTCCGCATGCCGGTCGAGGTGCTCGCCGGAGCCGATGACCCCGCCTACGTCGCCGCCGGCGCGCGGCTTGCGCAGGCGATCCCGGACGCCCGCTTGCGCACCGAGGCCGGGGTGGGGCATCGCCTGCCGCTGCAGGCGCCACGGGCGGTGGCACGCGCGCTTTCGGGCCAGTAGTGCCAGGCGCGCCCAGCTGCGTCGGTGAGCTCGCGGGTGAAGGGCTGCTCGCGCTCCCGACGGCTCGATCGCAAGTTCGCGCTCAGACGCCGGCCAGATCAGCCAAGCACGCCAAGGCCCGGTCCGCGCGGCACGGCGATCTCGCCCCGCACGACCGGCAGATCCGCCGCCGGGTCGCCGGCGAACAGTCCGAGCGTCGCGAGGCCGCACGGCGGCAGCGGCGCGAGCGCCGCGGCGGCGTGCAGCGCGGCGGCGATTCCGCGCGGCCCGTCGTAGGTCGAGGACACGTACACCTCGGCGCCGCTCGCGCGCACGAGAGCGGCGGCGGCGAGCAGCCCACCGATGCCGCCACAGCGCGAGATCTTCAGGCAGACGGCGTCCGCGACCCGCGCGGTCAGCGCGCCCGGGATCGCCGCCGTCTCATCGATCGCGATCCGCACCGCGACGCGATCGCGCAGCGCCCGCGTGTCTGCGATCCCGTGCACGGGCTCCTCCACCAGCTCGAGGCCGGCTCCGGCGAGCGAGCGCAGGATCCGCTCGGCCTGCTCGAGCGACCAGGCGCCGTTGGCGTCCAGGCGCAGCATCGTTTGGCGACCGATCGCGGCGCGCACGGCCGCCACGCGCGCCTCGTCGCCGGCCGTTCCGACCTTCAGCTTGACGCAGGAGTAGCCGGCCGCCACCGCCTGCGCGGCGGCCTGGGCAGCGAGCTGCGGGGACTCGGCACCGACGCTTGCGTTGACCGCGATCGCCCGCGCCGGGTGCTCGCTCAGCAGTTCGCAGATCGGGCGTCCCGCGCGCCGGCCCGCCATGTCCCACAGCGCAATGTCGATGGCGGCGAGCGCCGCAGGCAACTCGTCGGCATCGCGGCAGCGGTCGAGCAGCACACCGCCCGAGCGTCGCGACGAAGCCTCGAGGACCGGGCGGTAGGACTCCAGCGCCGCGAGCGTGCGCGCCACCGAGACGCCGTCGTAGGGCTCGAGCGGTGCCGCCTCGCCACGTCCGGTCACGCCGTCTGAGTCGGTGAGGGTCAGTTCGATCAGCTCGCGCTCGCGCAACGGGCCGTTGGCGCTGCGGACCGGCCTCGCAAAACGCAGGACGACCCGATGGAGCGACAGCTCCATCGCCCTAAGCCAAAATCCCGGCGCAGAGCAGCAGGCAGAAGACGAGCGCGAGCTTCGCGGTGCGTGCGAGCGCGGAGTTCAGCGACGGTCCGTCGCTGTGTGTGCGGACCGTTTGCACGACGCCCAGTGCGAGCGGCGCGGCGGCCACGGTGAGCAGCAGCCAGGGCGAGAGCGAGCCGGCGAACCACGGCACCCACGAGGTCACGAAGGCGCCGGCCACGATCGCCGCGAACAGCACGCGCGTGCGCCCGCGGCCGAGGCGCACGGCGAGCGTGCGCTTTCCCGCGCGGCGGTCTGTGTCGATGTCGCGCACGTTGTTGACGACGAGGATCGCGGCGATCAGCAGGCCGACCGGGACGGCCAGCACGAACGCCTGCCAGGGCAGTGCGCGGCGCTGGACGAAGTAGGAACCGCTGACGGCGACGATGCCGAAGAAGAGGAACACGAAGACCTCGCCGAGGCCCGCGTAGCCGTACGGCCGCGGCCCGCCGGTGTAGAGCACCCCGGCGAGGATCGAGGCGGCGCCGACCGCGAGCAGCGCCCAGCCGGCGATCGCGATCAGGTAGACGCCGCACAGCACCGCTGCGGCGAACGTCAGATAGGTTGCGATCAGTACCTGGCGCGGCGGCACGAGGCCACCCGCGGTCACGCGGACCGGCCCGATCCGCTCGTCGGTGTCGGCGCCGCGACGGGCGTCGGAATAGTCGTTGGAGAGGTTCGTGCCGATCTGGATCGCCATCGCGCCGAGCAGCGCGGCGATGAAGGCGAGCGCATGGAAGGTGCCGTATCGGATCGCCAGCGACGTGCCGACCAGGACCGGCGCGACGGCGGCCGGCAGCGTGCGCGGCCGCGCCGCCATCAGCCAGATCCTCACGGGCGCCGCGGGAACTGCGAGAAGTCGGGCGGGCGCTTCTCGGTGTAGGCGCTGCGGCCCTCGCGGGCCTCCTGCGAGCCGTAGAAGAGGAGGTTCGCGTCGTGGGCGAGCTGCTGCAGGCCCGCCAGCCCGTCCTCTGAGGCGTTGAAGCTCGCCTTCAGCAGCCGCAGCGCGAAGGGGGAGAGGGCGAGCATCTCGCGGCACCAGGCGACCGTCTCGGCCTCGAGGCGCTCCAGCGGCACGACCGCGTTCACGAGCCCCCACTCGAGCGCCCGGCGCGCGTCGTACTGGCGGCACAGGAACCAGATCTCCTTCGCACGCTTCTGGCCGATCTGGGCGGCGAGCAGGCTGGCCCCGTAACCGCCGTCGAACGATCCCACGCGCGGGCCGGTCTGGCCGAAGCGGGCGTTCTCGGCGGCGATCGTCAGGTCGCAGACGACGCTGAGCACATGGCCGCCGCCGATCGCGTAACCGGCGACCATCGCGACGACGGGCTTCGGCGTGCGGCGGATCTGCAGGTGCAGGTCGGTGACGTGGAAGCGCCCGACCTCGCCGGGCGCCGACTCATAGCCCGAGTCGCCCCGGACGCGCTGGTCGCCGCCGGAGCAGAACGCCTCGTCGCCTGCGCCGGTGAGCACGATGACGCCGACGGTGGTGTCCTCGCGGGCCCGCGTGAAGGCGTGCGACAGTTCGACCACGGTCTGCGGCCGGAAGGCGTTGCGGACCTCGGGGCGGTCGATCGTGATCTTTGCGATCCCGGGCTCGCGGGAGCGCTCGTAGCGGATGTCGGCGTAGTCGCCGTCGGGCACCCACTCGAGCGCCGCGGCGGCGCTCAGTTCGTCGGACACGACCGCAAGGCTAGCCTTTCGGGGGTGCAAGTCGAGGCGTGGCTGACACGGGCTGCCCGGCGGGCGCCCGATCGCCTGGCGGTGGCGACGCCGCATCGCGCGGTCAGCTACCGCGAGCTTGCCGTGCTCGCCGGCGCGGGGGCGCGGGAGCTTGGCGTGGCGCCCGGGTCGCGCGTCGCGATCGCGCTTGCGCCCGGGCTCGACTTCGCCGTCGCGCTGCACGCGTGCCTGCTCGCCGGTGCGGTGGCGGTGCCGGTGGACCTGCGCGACCC
>JBEKSK010000152.1:0-6618 GCA_049517155.1 Solirubrobacteraceae bacterium | reverse complement strand
AGTACGTTCCGCGCTACTCCTGAGGCGACCGCCATCGCGGCATGCATCACACAAAGCGCAGGCGCCACTCCACCCATGTTCATGTCGAGGGCGTAGGTCAGTTGCGGGATGGCCATCGCAGTGGCCACGGCCTGACACGCGACGGAATCATCGAAAAGGCTGTAGCTCACGATGCCATCGATCTCGGCAGCCTCCACGCCCGCCATCGCGAGCGCATTCCCACACGCCTCGGTTGCGAGGTTGAGGACGGTGGTGCCGGATTGCTTTGTGAGAGTCGTGTACCCGGTGGACACGATCGCCGCTTTACCAAGAAACGACGGGTCACGTTCAAGGCGCTGGTCCGTCATCGCCAGCACGATACATAACCGGAACCGCTACGCAGTGCCAAGGTTCGCCTGCCACGGGGCGGCAGCGATCAGCACGCTGGACGTGACTCCACCATCGACCGGGATGACCGCTCCCGTGATCAGGTCAGCTTCCGGTGACGCGAGAAACGCAACGACGCCCGCGACCTCCGCTGCGTGGCCGCGTCGCTGCGTGGGGCTCGTGGTAAGCATTGCCGCGACAACGTCTTGGGAATAAGTCGCCAGATCCGTTTCGATATATCCCGGTGCCACCGCGTTAACCTGGATGTTCAGGGGGGCCAGCTCGGCCGCGGCTTGGCGCGTGAGCCCGTGGAGACCGGCCTTTGCCGCACAATATGCCGCGCGATTGACAAATCCCCGCATCCCCGAGATCGACCCGATATTCACAATCTTGCCGGCGCCCTGTCGCTGCATCGCCGGCAGCACGCGTTGGAGACTGAAGAAGGCGCCGGTGAGATCAACGTCGATCGTCCGCCTCCACGATTCCGGTGTCTCATCGAGGATGGATGCAACGTGCCTCACGCCGGCGTTGTTGACGAGGATGTCGATCCGGCCGAACGCATTCTCCGCGGAGCCGATCGCGCGGTTGATCTCATCGATCACCGCGATGTCACACTCGACCGCGAGCGCCTGCCCACCGCCCGCCACGATCGTGTCAGCCACGGAGTGAGCCGATTCGGCGGCGATGTCCACGACGACAACGGCCGCGCCGTCCGCCGCCAACCGCGCACAGATCTCCCGCCCGATGCCGGCGCCGCCTCCGGTCACCACCGCAACCTTATCCGTCAGCACACTCGTCCTTTCGACCACGTGACCCGGACTAGCTCAGGAGTTCCGGCATTCCGCCTTCAGCCGCCGCGACCGGGAAATTTCGGCGCTCGGCGCTCCGCAAATGCCCGCAGACCTTCCATCGAGTCCGGCAGTGACGCGCTGTAGAGGCTCGCCGCATCGGCCTCAAGCCGCAGTGCCTGGTCCGTTCCAGTGCCGTCCGCGTAACCTCGATTGAGAACCTCCTTAGCGAGCGCGACGCCAGCGGGACTCTTGGCGGCCAGACCGCGGGCCAACTCGAGCCCGGTCTCCAATAGCTGCGCGTCGGGTACCACGCGAACCACGAGCCCCCACTCGCAGGCCTCCCGCGAATCGAGCAGCCGAGCCGAGAAGACAAGCTCGCGCGCGCGTGCAGGTCCCACGGTGCGAGGAAGCAGTGCCAGTGACCCGCCGCCCCCGATCTGCCCGTAGTTGAGGTGAAGATCCCCGATTTGAGCCGACTCCGCCGCGTAGGCGAAGTCGCACGCCAACAGCAGCTCGAGCCCTCCGGCGGCCGTCACACCGTTTACGAGCGCCACCACAGGCTTGTTCATCGTCCGGATGTGGCCGAACGTACGGTGCAGATCGCGCAGGAACCGGTCGAACTCCGCCGCGTTGGCCTGAAGCTCTACGTATGCCTTCAGATCGCCTCCGGCACAGAAGCCGCGTCCGCGTCCGCTGATGAGCACGCCGCAGACATGAGGATCCTGGTCGGCAACCCGCAGCTGGTGCTCGAGCTCGAGCACCAGCTCCCATGAGAGCGCGTTCAGCGACTCCGGCCGGTTCAGCCACAGGACCGCCGCAGCCACGCCATCGGCCACCTCGATGAGCTCACACTCGACCAGTCCGAGGCTGGTGCCGACCGACACCGCCTCCGGCCCCGATGTGTCTGGGGGGCGCTCTGGCATACCCACCCCCTCGCTTAGCCGCCCGTCCGTCATAGCTCCGACGGTAGGATGACACATCGCCCCTGGCCCCCCAATGACGGCGTTCGTAGGCTCGCGCGTCACGCACTGGGCGCGGATGACTCCGCGGGCGCACCGGTCGGCCCCGCAGACGCAGCCTTTGTCTGTGCGACGTGCTGACTGTGGCGACACGTGGTGCCGCCGGTGAGCGAGTACGCACGCCAGCTTGATGGCAAAGTCGCGCTCGTCACGGGCGCAAGCCAAGGAATCGGCCGCGCCATAGCAACGCGTTTTGCGCGAGACGGCGCCAGCGTCGCGCTGGTGGCGCGAACCCTGGAGACCCTGAACCTGGTGGCAGCTGAGTGTCACGGTGAAACGCTGGTGCTCGTTCGCGACGTCACCGATGAGTCGTCGTGCGCGGACGCTGTTGCCCTGTGCGAGGCGCGCTTTGGCCGCATCGACTGCCTGGTCGCCTGCGCTGGAGGCGCGCAGTCACAAGCCTTTCTCCGAAACGACACCGAGTTATGGCGCTCAACCATGACGCTCAACCTGGATGCCGCATTCTGGCTGATCCGAGCCGCTCTTCCGAACATGCTTGAGAGAGGCTCCGGATCGGTGATCACGATCGGATCAACGGCATCCCAGGAAGGCTCCGCCTACATCAGCGCCTACGCGGCGGCAAAGCATGCGCTGCTCGGTCTCACACGGTCGTTGGCCGCTGAGTTCGTGACGAGCGGTGTGACGTTCAACTGCATCTGCCCGGCATACACGGCGACGCCGATGACCGACGCCACACTGGCCAACATCGTGGCGAAGACCGGGCGCACGCCGGAGGAGGCGCTCGCCGCAATCGTTCCCCCGAGCGGCCGGCTCGTCGAGCCCGAAGAGGTCGCTGCGGTCGCCAGTCTGCTCGCCTCCGGCCTATCGCCGAGCCTCACGGGCCAGGCGATCGTGCTTGACGGCGGCCCGCGATAGGCCGACTACCTGCGCGCCCGGGGCGCACGGACTGCGTGCTATTCGGGCGCCAGCAGCGCGGGCGCGAGGGGCCCGGCGCACGCCTCAGCGATGTCGTCGACAGACCAAACGTCCTTCGTCACACTGTCTGCGGACTTGTGCGGAGCCACCACCGGCGTGAGCGTCGTCCCATTGAAATGCAGCACCTGGCCCGTGATCGCAGCGGCACGGTCGCTCAACAGGAACACCACGATCGGCGCAACGGAGGCGGGTGAGGGCCGTGAGCCGGGTGGCGCCCACGCGGGGGTCATGCGAGTGAACCCGACTGGAGCGAGTCCGTTGACACGGATGTTGCGCTCCGCCAAGTCCCACGCCCAGGCGTAGGTGAGCGACGCGAGCGCCCCCTTTGTCGCCGCGTAAGTCGCCATGGTCGGTAGCCCGAGGTGCGCCTCGGATGTCAGGTTGACGATCGCGCCGCCGCCAGCGTCGGCCATCGCTCGCATCGCGTGCACGCCGACGAATAGCGCGCCCACGACATTCACCTCGACGAGATCGCGAATCACCTGCTCGGTCTCCTCCCACGGTGGGCCGTTGTGAAAGAGCCCGGCATTGTTGACCAAACCATCGATTGCGCCGAACGCCGAAATGCACTCCTCTACCGCAGCGGCGGCACCATCCCAGGTCGCGATCGTGCCGCAGTGCGCGCGTGCGATGCCACCCGCGGCGACGATCCCCTCTGCGGCGGCGTTCGCCTCAGCGGCGTCGACATCGTTGATCAGAACGTTGGCTCCGGCCGCAGCCAGCGCTTCACCGTATGCCCGGCCGAGTCCGCGGCCTGCGCCGGTAATCAACACCGATTTTCCGGCCATTCCTTCTGACATGCCACGCCCTCTCTCGCCAGCGGTCAGGTTCGCTCGCCACGATATCAACGTCTGCGCAGCACAGACGCTGCGTCGCTCTCGGAGCAGCCGGTGTAACTTCGTTGCTAGCGGTCTGGTGCCGCCTGCGCACCAACCATGAAAATCGCGACGCGGCAATCTGAGCCGCTCGTGTTCCGCCACCTGTGTCGCGTCCCGTTCTGGATGTACCAGTCGCCGACGGCGAGCGTCGTCACCTCACCACTGTCCAATTCGAGCTCGACCGACCCGTGAAGTATCAGACCAACATCGATCGTGCGCGTCGCGTGCATCCCAGGACTCGCGGCATCCCACTCCGCGTCGCCGTGCAGCCCCACGAGGAGCTCACCCACTTCGGCCGCCTGCGCCGGCGTGAGCTTCGTCTGGCCGTCCGGACGAAAGCTGATCACTCGTACCCGGAAGCCGCCTGGAGGCGGGAAGTATCGCTGCGGACTGGACGCGGCCGTGCCGGTGAGGCGGCTCGGCGGACCGTCGCAAGCCCAGACCTCTTCGATTCCGGGCGGCAGGAGGTGCGCGGCCAGCAACTCGACAGGTCCGTCGCTCACGAAGGTCGCCTCTCCGGACTCAGACACACCGGTGACGACTCGGCGTGGACCGGTCGGTAGATCAGGTGCACCTGTGTCGCTGCTCATGCAAACGTGATTGCGGCCTTGATTTCTTGAAAGGTCCTGACGCGTTCGAGCGCCTCGTTGATTTCCCCCAACCTATAGGTCGTCGAGATCATCTCGCTCCAGTCAAAGCGGTCGCTGTGGCGCTCGAGGAATTGAAGCGACCGGTAGTAGTGATCGATGCTCGCACTCGCGCTGCCGATGATCGTGGCGCGCTTGAGGATGATGTCCCGGGGCCTGAACGCAACCGTGTCAGGGTGAAGCTGCCCGACAACCAGATAACGACCACCGCGCCGAAGCATGTCGAATCCCTCGAGGAACGCCGACCGAGCCCCCGAAAGCTCGACCACAACGTCAGCGCCCTTCCCGTCTGTGAGGGCACGCACCGCCGCTGCGCGCTCAGCAGGGTCGGGCACGGCCTCGATATCGAGGATGTGCGTAGCCCCCCACCGGCTGGCGATGTCAAGTCGCGCCTGCGGCGCGCCGAGCACGATCACCTGCGCGGCGGAGCTGAGCGCAGCCTTTGCCACGGCGAACAGGCCGAGCGGGCCGGATCCCTGGATCACCACGCTATGGCGGTCGTCGAGTACACCAAGCTCGTCGAACGCGTGCACCACGGTTCGCAAAGCGCACGACGACGCCGACGCCACGGAATCCGCGATCGCGTCAGGGACCTTCACGCGCCCCGAGCGGGGATACACGTAGCAGTACTCCGCGAAGCCGCCGGTCAGATACGGATATTCCGCGACCGACCGCGTCATGTAGGTACGGACATCGCCGCTGCAGCTGGTCGGCTGGTGCGCGACGACGCACTCGTAGCACTGCCCGCACCACCCGTGCGCCCACACGATTCGGTCTCCCTCGGCGAGAGGCTGTCCCAGGGAGTCCGCCGTCACCCCCGCACCGAGTCGCGCCACACGACCCACCATCTCGTGCCCGAGAATCCGGGGTCGGGGAGCGTCGGCCCCGGCCTCGCCGGTCCAGTGGTGGACGTCTGTGCCGCAGATCGTGGCCGTCGTCGTTCGCACGAGGATCGAGCCGTGCTCCAGCTCCCGAGGTACCGGCGCCTGCACCAACTCGAGCGGCTGACCAAACTCGACCAGAGTGGCAGCCATCGCTGTCTCGGGTATGTCGGTCATGCCCTAACTCATCGCCCGAACGGCAGCGCGTTGCCGAGGTCTATGAACACCGACTTGTTCTCCGTGTACTCGTGCAGCGCATCGATTCCCATCTCGCGTCCCATGCCGCTCTGCTTGAACCCGCCGAACGGCCGCATGTACTCCCCGATCCTGTAATTGTTGACCCATATCGAGCCGCCGCGAATCCTCGGGATCATGCGATGGGCGCGCCGAAGGTTCTCGGTCCAGATCGCTCCCGCGAGCCCGTACGGCGTGTCGTTGGCGAGCCGGACCGCATCGTCCTCGTCCTTGAAGCGAATCACGGCGCCGACCGGGCCGAAGATCTCCTCGCGCGCCACGCGATCGTCGTTGCTCACATCCGTGAAGATCGTCGGGCGGACGAAGAACCCGCGCGCAAGCTCTGGCTCCGAGGCGCGGTCGCCGCCGACGAGCGTCGTGGCCCCACCAGACTTCGCGATCTCGATGTAGCTCAATACCTTGGCCAGCTGCGCGCGGGACGCCAACGGTGAGATCTGCGTCGCCGGATCGAGCGGATCGCCGAGCCTGAGGTTGCCGATCCGGCGCGCCAGCTCATCAAAGAAGTCGTCACCGATCGACTCCTGCACCAGGATCCGCGAGCCGGCCATGCAGCTCTGGCCGCTGGCACTGAAGATCCCGGTCATGACGCCACCGACAGCCAGGTCGAGATCCGCGTCATCGAACACGATGTTGGGTGACTTCCCGCCGAGCTCGAGTGAGACGCGAGCCGTGCGTCCCGCGGCTACTCTGGCGATTGCCTGCCCGGTCGCCGTGGATCCGGTGAAGGCGATCCGGTCAACCTGCGGATGCTCGACCAGCGCAGCACCGGTGCTGGCCCCCAAGCCCGCCACGACGTTGACCACGCCCGGTGGGAAGCCCGCCTTCATACACAGTTCACCAAGCCG
>JBEKSK010000151.1:0-6634 GCA_049517155.1 Solirubrobacteraceae bacterium | reverse complement strand
TGCCCGCACTGGCTTCGGGCGTCGCGAGCCGTGTCGTCGGCGATTGCGACCGCTCGCAGGTGCGCCCGGCGACGATCTGGATCTCCTGCAACAACCCGAGCTTCTCCTTCGCCGCGCTGCGCTGGAGCGCGTTCGGTGGACCGCTGGCGCGCGCCCGCGGGGTCATGCGCCTCGAGAGCTGCCCCTCCAGCTGCGATCCGCGCGACGTGTCGCGCTACCCGGTGACGCTGGTGCTCTCGCACTCGCGGGCGTGCCCGGACGGCCGGCGGGACTACCGGCTCGCGCAGGTGACCTTCAGCTCGCCGGCGCGGCCGGCGGGCAACACGGCGAAGACAACCGAGCTGGCGCTGTTCTGTCCGCTGACGAACTAGCTCACCCGCCCGCGGGGCGCGACCACGACGGCGAGCGGCGCGAGAGCCTCGAGCGCTGGGAGGCTGCGGCGCCCGGATGGGGACGCCAGCTCGCGGTCTGGGGCGAGAGCACCGCCGCGGTGGCCGCGTGGATGATCGAAGCAGCCGGACTCGCGGCCGGGCAGCGTGTGCTCGACCTCGCCGCCGGGCCGGGCGAGGTCGGATTCCTGGCCGCGCGGCTGATCGAGCCCGGCGGTGAGCTGATCTGCAGCGACCAGTCCGAGGCGATGCTCGAACTGGCGCGGGCGCGCGGGACGCAGCTCGGCCTGACGAACGTGTCATACCGCGTGCTGGGCGGCGAGTGGATCGATCTCGAGCTGGCGAGCGTCGATGTCGTGCTGTGCCGCTGGGGGTACATGCTGATGGTCGATCCGGCCGCGGCGCTGCGCGAGACCCGGCGCGTGCTGCGCAGCGGCGGGCGCCTCTCGCTGGCGGTCTGGGACGCCGCCGAGCGCAATCCGTGGCTTGCGGTCCCGGCGGCCGTGCTGCTCGATCACGGTATTGGCAGCGCCCCCGAGCCGGGTGTCCCCGGCACCTTCGCGCTCGGCGACGAGGCGCTGCTTCGCTCGATGCTCGCCGAGGCCGGCTTCACGCAGATCGCCGTTGAGACGGTCGACATCGTGCGCCGCGCGCCCGACTTCGACAGCTGGTGGGCGACGCAACTCGATCTGTCGATGTCCACGCGCACGGCGTTCGAGCAGGCCGACGAGGCCCAGACCGAGGCGATCGAGGCCGAGCTGGCCGTACGCCTGGGCGTCTACGCCGCGGCTGACGGCTCCCTTGCCGTCCCGGGGCGCACGCTCGTCGCTGTCGCCGAGGCGTGACAGCGCCGGCCCGGCGCGACCCGCTAGCCTGCCGCGCATGATCTATGACGACGACGCAGACCTCGGCTCACTCGACGGCAAGACCGTCGCGATCATCGGCTACGGCTCCCAGGGCCACGCCCACGCGCTCAATCTCAAGGACTCGGGAGTGGCGGTGGTCGTCGGGCTGCGCGAGGGATCGAGCTCGATCGCCGCGGCACGAGAGGCAGGGCTCGACGTGCTCGGCGTCGTCGAGGCCGCGAGCCGCGGCGACATCGTGATGATCCTCGCGCCCGATGAGCTCCACCACCAGGTGTGGGAGGAGCAGGTCCGCGACGGCATCGCCGAGGGCAACCTGCTGCTGTTCGGTCACGGCTTCTCGATCCACTACGGCGAGATCGTGCCGCCGCCGGGCGTCGATGTCGCCCTGGTCGCGCCGAAGGGCCCCGGACATCTGGTCCGCCGCGAGTTCGTCGAGGGCTCCGGAGTACCGGGACTCGTCGCGGTGGAGCAGGACGCCACCGGCAACGCGCGCACTCTCGCTCTGGCGTACGCCAAGGGGATCGGCTGCACGCGCGGCGGCGTGATCGAGACGACGTTCAAGGACGAGACCGAAACCGACCTGTTCGGCGAGCAGGCCGTGCTCTGCGGCGGCGCCTCAGCGCTCGTGCAGGCCGGTTTCGAGACGCTCGTGGAGGCCGGCTATGACCCCGAGATGGCCTACTTCGAGTGTCTGCACGAGCTGAAGCTGATCGTCGATCTGATGTACGAGAAGGGGCTCGCCGGAATGCGGTTCTCGATCTCCAACACGGCGGAGTACGGCGACTACACGCGCGGCACGCGCGTGATCACGGCGCAGACGCGCGAGCACATGAAGCAGATCCTCGGCGAGATCCAGTCCGGCGAGTTCGCCCGCGAGTGGATCGCCGAGAACCGCGCCGGCCAGGAGAACTTCAAGCGGATGCGCGCCGAGCAGGCGCAAACCCAGGTCGAAGACGTCGGCAGGGAGCTCCGTTCGCACATGGGCTGGATCAAGCCGAGTTTCTGATGCTCGCCTACGTCTTCTGGCATCGGCCCGCTCCCGGGGTCGCGCCGGAGGCGTACGCGGCGACGATCGACGGGTTCCATCGCTCGCTCGCCGCGCGGCCCCCGGCGGGATTCGTGCGGTCGGTTTCACTGCGCGCACCGGCGGTGGACTGGCTGGGCGGCGAGCCGGCGCTCGAGGACTGGTACGTGGTCGAGGACTTCGCCGCGCTCGGCGTGCTCAACGAGGCCGCGGTGGGACGCGGCCATCTGAGCGCCCACGACGCGGCCGCGCGCCAGGCCGGACCCGGGACCGGCAGCATCTACCGCCTGCTCGAGGGCGCGCCGACGCCGGCGTCGGCGCGCGTGGCGGTCTGGATCGAGAAGCCCCGTGGCGTCGAGGCGCCGCTGCTTGCCGCCCTTTTCGGCGACGGCATGGACGGCGCGCACTCCGGCCTGTGGCAACGCCAGCTCGCGCTCGGTCCAGCGCCCGAATACTGCCTGCTCGCCGGCGAGACGCCGAGCGGCGTCGGACCGGCGCGCATGCCGCGCGGCTGGAGCGCGACGGTCGCCCCGCGCGAGCCGCTGTGAGCGCGGTTGCCGGCGCGGCATTGCGGCGCCCGGCGGCCGGCGGCCGCGTCGCGAAGGACACATCCGCTGGCGGACCCTCTACACTTTTCCGTAGCCGTCGTAACTGGCGTTCTGGTGGGATCAACCCACGGGGAGCGACGGCGAGCACCGCCGCGCGCCTGGGCAACCTCCGCATTTCCGACAGCGAGGAGTTCCATGACGCAGGCGACCGACACCGCAAAAGCACCGCCGATCATCATTCCGGGCGACCTGCGGCCGGCCGACGGACGCTTCGGCAGCGGCCCGTCGAGGATCCGCCCGGCGCAGCTGAACCGGCTGGCGGGCGATGGTGCCGCGCTGCTCGGCACCTCCCACCGCCAGGCGCCGGTGCGTGGGCTCGTCGGGCGTGTGCGCGGCGGGCTACGCGAGCTCTTCTCGCTGCCCGAGGAGTACGTCGTCGCGCTCGGCAACGGGGGGGCCAGCGCGTTCTGGGATGTCGCCGCGTTCGGGCTGGTCAGCGAGCAGAGCCTGCATCTGGTCAACGGCGAGTTTTCGAGCAAGTTCGCCGCGGTCACGAAGCTGGCTCCGTTCCTTGCCGATCCGGTGATCGTCGCGGGCGAGCCGGGAACCGCTCCCGTGCCGGTCGGCTCAACCTCGGCCGACGTGCTCGCCTGGGCTCACAACGAAACCTCAACCGGGGTGATGATCGACGTGCGCCGCCCGGCTGACGCCGGCGATGCGCTGGTTGTGATCGACGGCACATCGGGCGCCGCCGGACTGCCGCTTGACCCGCTCGAGGTCGACGCCTACTACTTTGCGCCGCAGAAGAGCTTCGGCTCAGACGGCGGACTGTGGCTTGCGCTACTCAGCCCCGCCGCGGTCGAGCGCACGGCGCGGATCGCCGCCTCCGGCCGCTTCATCCCGGCCTTCCTCTCGCTCGCCGACGCGCTCGAGAACTCGAAGCTCAATCAGACCGTCAACACGCCGGCGATCGCCACGCTCTACCTGATGGCGGAGCAGATCGACTGGATGCTCGCGGCCGGGGGGCTCGGCTGGTGTGTCGCGCGGACCCGCGAGTCCTCCGGACACATCTACGACTGGGCGCAGCGCGGCGCTGTGACGACGCCGTTCGTCGCCGATCCCGCCGCGCGCTCGCTGGTCGTCGCAACGATCGACTTCGATGAGAGCGTCGACGCCGCCGCTCTCGCCGCGACGCTGCGCGCCAACGGGATCGTGGACGTGGAGCCCTACCGCAAGCTCGGGCGCAACCAGCTGCGGATCGCCACCTATCCGGCGGTCGAGCCCGACGACGTGCGGGCGCTGACGGCCTGCATCGATTATGTGCTGGAGCGTGTCGCGTGAGCGCCAGGGTGCTTGTCCGCGAGGACGTCGGCGAGTCTGGCCTGGCTCTGCTGCGCGCCCAGTTCGACGTCGAGACCGGGTTTGACTGGTCGGAGGAACAACTCGCCGAGCGAATCGGCGAGTTCGACGCGATCCTGATCCGCTCGGCCACGAAGCTGACCGCCGAGCTGATCGAACGCGGCGAGCGTCTGAAGGTGATCGGGCGGGCTGGCGTGGGCGTCGACAACGTCGACGTCGACGCAGCCACGCGCCGGGGCATCGTCGTCGCCAACGCGCCGCAGTCAAACGTCGTGACGGCCGCCGAGCACACGCTCGCGCTGCTGCTCGCACTGGCCCGCAACATCCCGCAGGCTCACGCCTCGCTGACCTCGGGCAAGTGGGAACGCTCGAAGTTCTCCGGCGTCGAGCTGTGCGACAAGCAGCTCGGAATCATCGGCTTCGGGCGTATCGGCCAGCTCGTCGCGACCCGTGCGCGGGGCTTCGGCATGCGCGTGATCGCATTCGACCCGCTGGTCTCCGCCGAGCGCTACCGCGAGCTGGGCGTCGAGAAGGCGGCGACCGTCGACGACGTCTACGCCCGCGCCGAATTCCTCACCGTGCATCTGCCGGTCACCGACGAGACGCGCGGGATCATCGATGCGGCCGCGATCGCGAAGATGCGCGACGGCGTTCGCATCCTCAACGTGGCGCGAGGCAAGCTGATTGACGACGCGGCGCTGCAGGCGGGCCTCGACAGTGGCAAGGTCGCGGGCGCGGCCCTCGACGTGTTCCCGAGCGAGCCGATCACCGACTACCCGCTGTTCTCGGGCTATCCCAACGTGGTCGTCACGCCACACCTCGGCGCCTCGACGGCCGAGGCGACCGACCGCGCGGGGTATCAGAGCGCCGAGCAGATCGTCCTCGCGCTGACCGGCGGAGCGGTCACCACGGCCGTCAACATCCCGTCCGTCGGTGCCGAGGCGATGGAGCAGTTGACGCCGTTCCTGCCGCTCGCGGAGCAGCTCGGCCACCTGGCGATGGGACTGGCTGCGGGCAGCTCGGTCGAGCGTATCGAGGCCGAGTTCCTCGGGCGGATCGCCGATCTGGACACGCGGCTGCTGACCCTCGCGGTTGTGACGGGCGCGATGCGCGGGCGCACCGAGCAGGATGTCAACTACGTCAATGCCGGCTCCTTCGCGCAGGAGCGGGGGATCGTGATCGAGGAGACGGCTAGCAGCGGGGCCGAGGACTTCAACGAGCTGATCCGCGTCACCGTGGTTGCGGGGGGCGAGCGGGTGGCGGTGGCCGGGACGGTCGTCGGCCCCGCGCATGTGCCGCATCTGGTCGAGGTCTCCGAGCACCGCTTCATGGTCGAGCTGGCGCAGCACGTCTCCGTGTTTCGCTACCGCGACCTTCCCGGCATGATCGGGCACGTCGGCACGGTGTTCGGCCGCGGCGCCATAAACATCTCCTCGGCGGCGGTGGGCCGCCAGTCCGACGGTCACGATCACGGCGACGGCGGCCTCGCGGCAATGGTCGTCACGACGCACGAGCCCGTGCCCGACGCCGTCGTGGCGGAGGTACTGGCCGCGGGCGAGTTCGTCAGCGGGCGAAGCGTGACGCTGGGTTGAGACGCGAGGCGCGTTGAGACGCCGTCTCGCGCCGGCCGCGGAGGGTGAGGCGGCCGCTTTCGCCCGCCGCGATCCGTTCTGGCCCGCCCAGCTGACGGTGCTCGCGGCGATCGGGCTGAGCCTCGATCTGCCGAGCTACCTGACGATCCATACGGTGTGGCTGATCCCCGCCGTCGAGGCTGTCCTGCTGCTCGGGCTGGTCGCGATGACCCCGGGCAGTATGGGAGGCGACGGTCGGCGCCGCCGCCGTGTTGCGCTGGCGCTGATCGGCCTCGTCAGCGCCAGCAACCTGCTGAACCTGATCCTGCTCGTACACCGCCTCCTGGACGGCCCCCACACCGCTGGGCGCCCGCTGGTTCTCGCCGGCGCGGAGATCTGGATCACCAATGTGCTGCTGTTCGCGGTCTGGTACTGGGAGCTGGATCGCGGCGGTCCGCTCGCGCGCCGCGAGGCGGTGCTTCGCCCCCCCGACTTCCTCTTCCCGCAGATGACCGATGTGCACCTGGGCGGCATCGACTGGCGGGCCGGCTACGTCGACTACTTCTACACGTCGTTCACCAACGCCTCGGCCTTCAGCCCGACCGACACGATGCCGCTCACGCCACTGGCAAAGATGCTGATGCTCGTACAGTCGCTCGCGTCGCTGGTGACGATCGGGATGGTCCTCGCGCGCGCCGTGAACATCCTCACCTGAGCATGCTGCGCGAGTCTGCATCTGTCGTCGCAGGCGTGCGGCGGCCGGCGACTTTCACTAAGCTTCTGCGGGCATGATGTTGCGCTCGTCTCTCCTGCTTCTTCTCCTCCCCCCTCGGGGGGAATAACGCGTGGCGGCCGCGTAGCCGCAAACCCAGCCGAG